>JACDEC010000232.1 GCA_013816645.1 Planctomycetota bacterium | reverse complement strand
ACCCAGCTCCACCCGTTCGATGCTTCTGCGCACCGAACACGGCGCGGACCTGCTCCAGGTACTGGGTGCCTTGCGCGGTGTCGGGGAGCAGGTAGCTGCCTTCGGTCCACTCGTTCCAGGCGTTGAGCGTGATCATGCGGAAGGGGCCGGGCTTGGTGGCGACCGCGTCACGGGCCCACGTCAGTGCTTCGGCGAAAGCCGCGGGAGTATTGCCCTCGAGTACGCCCATGAAGGGGTAGCCGCGATCCTCGTAGCGATCGCTCTGCACGGTGCGCGGGCTGGAGTCCCAGCCGACCGTGACGTTGGGATGGAACGGCACAGGCAGGTCGCTCCACATCTTGTCGAACGCGGCGCGGGCGTCGGCGAAGGCGCGCGCGTAGCTGGCGCGCGGGAAGCCGGCCGAACTCGGGTTGTGGTAGTGCACCCACACGTAGGCGGTGCCGGAGTCCGCGCCCAAGGCGCGCAGTACGGCGTCGCGATCGGCGCCGAGTCCATGCTCGCCGGGATGCACGACGTTGCCCCAGACGATGATGTTGAGGTGCAGGCCGGGCATGCCGGCGCGTCGCACCTTGGCGCGGAAGCGGTCGAGCGCGCGGGCGGCGCCGTCGAGCCCGCCGCAGCTGGCGATGAAGTTGCCGAGATCGTAGATCGAGAAGAACGGGCAGCCGTCGACGCGCAGGTGGTTCGGCTGGGTGAAGTGGTGGGCGACGATGTGGTCGGTCATCCGCTCCCATGCCGCTTCGGACAGGCGACCGTCGTCGAGCACCGCCGGACTGTTGCGGAAACCCACGGGATGGATGTCCATCCACGCGTGATTCGCCCACATCAAGGCGTACTTCATCCGACCGCGATTGGGTGCGGCGAGGAAGCCGCGATCGAGCTGCCCGTTCAGGTACGGGCCGTCCTCGTACCAGTACCAGTCGTAGAGGAAGGTGGTGACGCCATGATCGGCGGCGAGGTCGATCTCGCGGGCCGCGTAGGCCGGATCCGCCTCATCGCAGTAGCCCCAGGCCGGCACGATGGGTTGGCGATGGCCGGGATAGCGCGGCGTGGCGTTGCGCACCAGGTCCCATTCCGTCCAGCCGCGGCCGTGCCAGCGCTCATTGCGCGGATCGACGTGCCAGTTGGGGAAGTAGAAGGCGGCGACTTCGGTCTGCATGCCCGAGTCTATGATGACCACATCGACGCGCGCGCCGGGAAGTGGACTGGGACCAGCCCGTTATTGACCGTTCACCAATCCGGAGGCTCGAGATCGAGGCGTTGCAGCCAACGCACGCTGCCCGCGTGCGAGGAGGTCGAGTAGGTGTTCGCCGAATCGTTGACCGGCAGCGCCTGGTAGGGCCCGCCGGTGCTCTCGCGTCGGCCCTTGGCGGCGAGGTCGCCGGTGGTCGGGCTCCACTCCATGCGGTACCAGAGGATGGTTTCGCTGGTGCGCAGGGTCGTGAAAAAGCCCTCATCGTCGAGGAACGAAGCTTCGGCGCCAGCCAGGACCACCTCGTCCCAATCGCGGAATCCGAGTGTGGCCCCTGCGCCGCAGGTGATGACGAAGACCGAAGCGTTCTTCGGATAGGCCGTTGCGGCGACGCCCGACCAATCGGTGCCCAGGCCACCATTGAGATCGACGACGTCGAAGTAGGGGGTGCCGTCGCCGTCGTGGTCTTCCCAGGCCTCGCGATAGACCCGGAACCATGCCAGCCCGCTGGTCGCGGTCCGCGGTCGCGCGTCGCCGGCGGCGAAGGCGGCGAGATCGACCGTTGGATCGATGACCGGTGCCGGATCGGGACGGTCGTAGGTGCCGATGCGCCACACCTCGGTGAGCGATTGGTGGCTGCCCCAATCACCGTGATGTCCGGCGAGGGCCAGCGCCTGATCGTTGAGCGGATCGTCGCGAACCGTGTAGGCGTCGCCAATCTCGATGGGATTGCGCGCTCCGGCGAGCACTGCATAGGGCGCCCGTTCCCAGGTGTAGACCGGCGCGCGCATGACGCTGCCCGGAGCTGGCCAGGTACCGCTGGTCCAGAGTCGGTTGGTCGGCTGGTTGGGGTCTCCGGCGAAGGGATCGGCGGTGATCGCGATCGGCCCCACCGCGTGGTTGCGGATGTCGTTCCAGCCCATCGTCTCGTCGTCGCCCCAGCCGATCCGGGCGGTCTCGAGAATGTAGCAGGTCGCCGCGTGCAGCATCAGCCGGGCCTGGATGTCCTGCGCCAATGCGCGCGTGCGTTCCCCGTCATCGCGCATCGAGGCCAGGAAGGCGACCGCCAGGCTCAGCAACAGCGCAGCGAGTCCGGTGACGATGATCAGCAGCACGCCGCGGCGATGGTGGTGCATGATCATTGGTCCAACCGCGAACCACCCCAATGCGCCCACTGCCGCTGCTCGCGCGCGCCGCGCAGGCTGGTGGCCATCGGCCTCAGCGTGCAGGTGCGCTGCGCCCCGGTCGTTGGATTGATGAAGCCGATCACGGCCACCACCCGGGCGCACGAGGTGGTGTCGTGGAAGCGGTAGACCTGCATGCGCAATTCCGGCCAGCCGCTGGGCATGACCTTGGTGTATGGCGGCGTCGCGTAGATCTGATCCAGGATATTCGCGGTCAATTCATTGGCTGGCCAGGACAGCCCGGTCCGACTGGCCGCCAGCCAGGTCGAGCCCGAGCCGGCGGTCGACCAGCCGGGTCGCGGTACGTACGGCGACCAGCACGCGTACATGTGCGCCCCGCTGCGTCCGAGATTGTACTCGGCAGCCTGCGAGCCGAACGCCAGCAGCTGGTCGGGCCGCATCGCCGTCCATACTTTGTCGGGAAACGTCGGGAGATGTCCGCCGAACGCGTCGACCGCGTAGCCGAAGCTGTTGATCGGCGTGCCATCGAGCGCAGCGCCGAGATGGTAGCCGACCGGCTGGTTGTTGGGGATCATCTCGAGGTAGGCGGCCCAGCCGAGATGGTCGAGCAGCGTATCGTGCAGGTCGTGCAGCCAGGCAGCCTCGGGGTCGGGTGACCGATGCAGCCGACCTGCGCGTAGCTGCCGGTCGGATTGCCCTGGTAAGATACGCATTTGAGGAAACCCATCCGCGACCAGGTGCGCGGGTCCGATACCTTCCAGTTCCAGTATTCGTCGGGCAGGTCGATGGCCACGAAGGGCTGGCCGTGGGAGCCCGACCTGCCGACCGTCGCCGGATTGCCACCGGCGTCGTAAGCTCGGCGCAGGGGTTGGCCGGTCGCAGCGCGCGGATCGTCCTCCGCATACCAGTAATCGGCTTCGACCATCGCGTGGGCGAAGCCCTCGGTGAGGACGCGGTTCTCGCGCCGCAGGTTGTGCGCGACGCTCATGGTCTTGGCCGCGACCTGGAATCCGGCGTAGGCGGCGTACGCGATGACCAGGCTGAGCATGATGGCGACCAGCAGTTCGATCAGGGAGAACGCGCGCATGGCTTGCTCAGCGGCTCTGCAGGTAGATGCGCGGGTCGTAGGCGATGAAGCGCGCGATGCTGGTCGCCCGCAGCCGGGCCGAAGCGCGCACCGGACCACGGTCGTAGACCCCGTTGCCGTTGCTGTCGGCGCCATGACGGATGCAGTAGCTCGCGAGGTTGTTCAGCGAGGTCCAGCCTTGGCAGTAGTTGGGCCACCACGAGCCGCCGAGCCCGGCGATGGTGGTGGCGCGGTCGGAGCGGTGCCACGCGTTGTGGAATTCCCCATGGGCGTTCCATGGGCAATACGAATGCGTCACCACGCGCGGTTCGCCTCCGCTCCAGGTCGCCGCTCCGTTGCGCGCTCGCTGGGCGCGAAGCGCGCGGTCAGGTTCCAACCGGCCGAGCCCGACCGATCGCCGCTGGCGATCGGTCCGGGAAAGTTGCCCGAGCGCAGCGCGGTGATCGGCCGCCCGGAGATGATCGACCATGCGCTCATCAAGCCGACCGGGCCGCGCAGTCCGCTGGGATCGCGCAGCGGCGGCGCGCTGAGGTCGTACTCCAGCAGCGGCACATCGGCGAAGGTCGCCAAGGCCTGACAGCGCGACGCGCGCAGGTCGTATGGCTGCTGCAGGTGCAGGTAGCCGATGTAGACGAGCATCCAGGCGTGGGCGACCTGGAAATCCTTGACCTCGGGATCGGCATCGGGCCAATCCGCGCTTGCCGGCCAGTACTGGTTGCGACCGTCGACCGATGCCGCGACCCCGCATTGGAAGGCGTAATAGCGCAGCAGCAGCGCCCGCAGGTTGAATCGCGCGGAGTCCGCGAGGTAGGCCGCATGCAGGTCCATCTGGCTGGGCACCGGCAATCCCAGCATGGTGAAGTCCAGGCCGACGGTCTGCAGGGCCGCGCGCAATTGCAGGCGATCGTTGGACTGCGCGGCCCGACCGGGAAGAGCATCAAGGCGATGCTCATGGTCATGGCGACGATCAGCAGCGAGATGCCGACCTCGAACAGCGTCATCCCGGAGCGTGTCGCCACGCTCAGCGCGACCACGGCTGGGTGGCGAGCAGGCCCGAGGGAGCGACCTCGATCGCCAGGCGCAGTCGCGCGTCGCGCGTACCGAGCCCGGCGCGCTCGGCGATGACGTCGACGTCCCCGGCGGCGTAGCCGGCGGTGATCAGTCGATCGGCGGCGGTACCGATGCAGGCGGCGCGCAACGTCGCCACGGCGGCGGCAGCGGTCAGTCCGGTATCGTACTGGTACATCCAGCCGACGGAGCCGATGGCGGGGCGCAACGGCCCCCCGCCCGACGAGCAGGTGTAGAGCGCGACGTTGCGGTTGAGCTGTTGGCGGAACACCGCGACGCCGTCGCCATCGCACAGGATGGAGGCGCTGCTGGCATCGGGTCCATAGGTCACTGCGACCTCGGCCAGTGCACCATCGTCGCGCGCATCGATGATGACCACGCCATAGCGCCAGTCGTCGCGACGGCGGGAAGTCTCGATCTAGGCGCGACCCGCCGGGTTCACCGCGAGTTGGCGGGCGATGCCCGAGGCCTGTTCGATGGTGCGGGCCCCGGCGTCGACCGCGGCGTCGCGCAGGCTGGTCGACAATCCCCGGATGGCCAGGCCGCCGATGGAGGCCATGACGCTGACCGCGAGGGTCAATTCCAGGAGGGTGAATCCGGCGCTGGAGGCGGCATAGGGCTTCATGGACCGCTACCCTAGGCCCCGCTCGCGCTCTTTCGCGCACGGAAGGGGCTGGCCAGGTGTCTGGAAGTGGACTCATGCTGTGGCGGTCAGGGGATGCCGTCGCCACGGTGGCAGCTGGACGGCAGCCCGGGTGCTTCGACCATCAAGGTGTGATACGCCCGCCGGATTGGCCGTATGAGCAGGTTTTCCCGCCCGGTACGGTCGCGGCGACCGCAATGCATCACGCCCTGGAGCGGGATCTGCACCCGCACGGGCATGCGTTCGCGGAACTGTCGTTGGTGACGGACGGTGCCGTGATCGAAGAGGCGCCCGACGGCTCCCACCCGCTCGCTGTCGGCATGGTGCTGGTCGTTCCGATCGGCGCCTGGCACGCCTTCCGCGCCGTGCAGGGCGTCATGCTCTTCGACTGCTGTCTCGGCCAGCCGTTGCTGCGCGGCGAACTCGGTTGGCTGGCGCACGATCGGCACCTCGCACCACTGCACGCGGCGCTGCTCGGCGAGGCCCCGACGCCCGGACCGTTGCAGCTGCCGGCGCCGGCCGCGGCGACGC
>JACDEC010000231.1 GCA_013816645.1 Planctomycetota bacterium | reverse complement strand
AAGACATTTCTGATACAGGACACTAGGGGTCAGTGCTCGGGCTCGACGCAGCGGTCGGGGACAGATTCCCATGGTTTGCAGTTCATCACCAGCTTCTGGCGGAAGGTCTGCCAGAACTGCTGGCCATCGATGGTCGCGCCCGCCTGGGTGAGCGCGGCCTGGATCGCCTGCCTGAACTCCTTGTCGAGGTGGTCGACGACCGCCTCCATCTTGATGCGCGCCATGGGTGCTCCTGGAGGCTCAGCGTGGCGATTGGCAAGCGCGAGGGAATCGGGCGCCCAAGCCCTGTACACCATCCCTCCTACGCGGGGCCGCGTGGATGCGGGCTGGGTACCATGAGGCGTGCGGAGGGCGCCATGGAGCTGACGGAACAGGACCTGCGCGAACTACTCGCGCAGTGCAAATCGGCGCTGCTGCGCGCGCACCATTCCTTGACCTGGTCGGTGGAGCACGCTCCCGAGGACGAGGAGTACGAGATCGAAGGACCGTACGAGGACGACGTCATCGGCGGTGGCGAAGATCTGGACCGCTTCATCCGCATGGTGGCGCGCTCGCACCAGGTGGCGCTCGATCGCTGCGCCGAAACCATCGCGCGACTCGAGCAGACCGGCATCCTCGGCGACGAGGAGGCCCACGGCGTGGCCTACGATCCAGGCGACCCGGCATCACCGCGCTTCCGATGGGCGGGCCGCATCGGCCGCCCGCGTGGGATCTGATCGTGCAGCTGCATCCCCACGATCTCGAGGTGTTGATCGATCATTGCCGCTCGGGAATCGTCGCTGGCCGCAATGCGTTGGCGTTCCTCAACGGCTGCTGGGTGACCAACGTCGAACCGGAATCCTGGATGGGCGCCGATGCGTGGTGGGTGGTCGACGCCAACCGTGACCTCCGGCAACTCGATCGCGCCCTGCACCACCTCGCCGAATACATCGGCACCGGTCTCCACCCGACCGACGAATTGTTCGCGATCTGCAAGTCGGCGATATTCGCGGCCAGCGCCGCTCTCGCCGCGATCGATCGGAACTTCGCCACCCAGGGCGAACCACAGGCGGGACAGGTGCCAGAACTCTGGCTGGTCGACGAGCGCGAAGCGCTGGAAACCCTGCACGCTGCCTTCGCAGCGCTCGAGGGCTTCGGGATCCGCGCGGTCAATGAGGACGACACCGGTCGCTTCGACCGTGACGACGATTCCTGAGACTTGTTCAAAACCAGCGCATAGGACGTTGCCCGCGGACGCTCCTCCCCAGACTACGCCAATGGTCCGTCCACCACGCGTCCTGGTGGTCGAGGATTCCACGCCCGATTTCGTCACGCTTTGCGAAGCGTTGGATGAGGTCCAATTCCGTCCCGACCTGAGTCGTGTCGCGACCGTCGCCGAGGCGCTGGCGCTGCTCGATGATCGGGCGTCGCGCCCGGACTGGATCATCATCGACCTCATGCTCGGCGCGGAACGGGGCGAGGATCTGTGCGCGGCCATCGCCCGCGATCACCGGCTACGCGAGGTGCGGGTCATCGCCATGAGCGGCAGCCTCGACCGGGTGCTCGGCTCAGCGCTGCTGCAGGTCGCCTACACGCTGCACAAGCCCACGGCCTGGCACGATTACATCCGCCTCGCGACCTACGTGCGCGCGATCATGTCGACGGCCGACCAGGTCGGCGGATCGGCGGCGGCGGGTTCTGCGCCCGGCTGAGTCCAGGGCGATATTCAGCGTCCCCATCGGCCTACGCCGCCCCCACCTGTCGAGGCGGCGCTTGTGGCGAGCCTGCTGGCGCCCATACCGGACGCTGCGCCATGTCCACCACCCGCACCATCGCCCGGCTTCGCGATATCCACCTCGATGAGCATCACCGCATCGGATCTCGCACCCGCGAGACGCTGGTCTCGCCGGAGGACTGCCCGGCGCTCGGCGCCTTCGGCATCCGGCTGTGCGGACGTTCGCGTGCGCTGCGCGGCTTCAGCTTCAGCCGGCTGCGACCACCGATTCGCCAGGTGCTGGCCTGCGAATCCGGAACCGGCGAGGTGCTGATCGGTGGCGAGTGGATCCGCCTCGCGCCGGGGCAGGCCTACTGCACCCCGAACGGCGCCCCGCACGCCTATCGCGCATCCACCGCGACGCCGTGGTCGCTGGTGTGGGTGACCTACGAGCCCGATGCCCATGCCTGGCCCGCGGTGCTCGACCAGCCGGTCGTGCTGCCCATCGATACCCGCCCGCTGTCCGCTGCGGTCGACGGACTGGCGCGCGAGTTGTTGAGCGCGCGCGATCCCGCGATGTTCGCGCGTTGGGCGGATCTCCTCCATCACCACGTCCATCGCGGGCTCGCCCGCACTGCTGGCGACCCGCGCCTGGCCCAGCTCTGGGAGGCGGTCGCCGCGGACCTCGGCGACCCATGGACGCTTGGCGACCTCGCACGCCGGCTGAGCATCGGTCCGGAGCAGTTGCGCCGCCTGTGCCTGGCCGAACTCGGACGTACGCCGATGCGCCACGTCGCCGAGTTGCGGTTGGCTCGCGCGGCGACCCTGCTGAGCGCCACGCCGTTGTCGGTCGAGGAGATCGCCAACCACGTCGGCTACGCCAACGCCTTCGCCTTCAGCACGGCGTTCCGCCGGCGCTACGCGGTGCCTCCGGCGCGCTTCCGCGCGGGCAACCGCTGATCAGAAACGGTAGTGCTCGGGTCCGTAGATCAGCAGTCCGCCGAGGAAACCCGCGCCGAGCACCGCCGCGGTGCCTAGGAAGAGCACCGCGCGGTAAACACGGGCCCGCGCCGCGCAGGCATGGCGGCGGGCCCGCTCGCCGGTCCAGGCGCTGAGCACCGCGCCAGTGCCGGCGGCGGTGCCGATCCACTGGTGGAGCGCCAGGGTTACTTGGGCATCGGGATAGCCCGCACCGCTCCACGCCGCCCAGCCCAAGGCGGTGGCCATCGCCCCGCCCAGCGCCGCGAGCAGCACCACCGGGCGCGCTGCCGGCGACAGCGTGCCATCGCGACGCCACTGCAGCGCCTCGAACAGCGCGGCCGCCGCCAACAAGGCGATCGGGAAGTGGACGACCGCGGGATGGAAGGCTCCCAGGAAACGAAGCAGCCGAGCGCTGAGGCTCGGCTGATCGCTGGTGGCGATGGGTTGGGCAGGTGGCGGTGGCGCGGTCGCCACCGGTCGCATCGGCGCGGGGAGCGCGGAATGTGGTTCGGCCTGGCTGGGTGCCGCCTGCGCCGGCTTGGCGGGCTGCTGGGCGTCCGAGGCCGGGAGGTTGGGCAGGTATTTCGCCGGGTCCTCCTTCCATTTGCGCACGCACTTCTTGCAGCACAGGTAGACCTTGCGGCCCTCGTGCTCGACGACGTAGGCGGGGTCTGCCGGCTCGTCGGTCATCACCGGGCACATCGGATTGGCGCCGGCGGGCAGCACCTCGGTGGCGACCGCCCAACCACCCAACGACGCCAAAAGCACGAGCAGCAACGGGAAGCGCATGTCGAACATGTCTAGCGATACGTCGACACCCGCGCCAGCGTTGGCAGGGGCGGCAGAGAGACTAGGCGACGAGGCGACCGGGCGACCGGGCCACTGTTGCGACCGATTCCCAACAGCGCCTTGACACGTGGTTCATATTTCTAGGATCCAGCGTCTCGTCCAACCTGTTGCGAATCATTCGCATCTAAACCTCGGCTCCGCCCATCCCGGCATAAGGAACCCCATGTCGCGCCTGCACCTGCTCACCATCCCCACCCTGGCCGCACTGCTCGCCCCGACCTTCGCTGCCGAGACCCCCGACGCGACCCCAGGTCCGGTGCGCAATCCCCCGACTCCGCTGGTCGGAACCGGCGGAGCGGGCGCCGAAGTCGGCGCTGCCGTCGGCGGAGCAGTCGAGAGCGCGTTGCGCAACCTGCGCTTCGGGGCCTACGGCGAAATGCACTACAACAACTTCACCGGTTCGACCGAGACCGACACCCTCGATTTCCACCGCTTCGTCCTGCTGGCCGAAACCCAGATTGCCGAACGCTGGCGCTTCGTCGGCGAGATCGAGTTCGAGCACGCGCTGATCGAGGACGGCGCCGACGGCGCGGTCGAGGTCGAACAAGCCTACGTCGAATACCGCTACCTCGACGATCACGTCGCCCGCGCCGGCCAGATGCTGGTGCCGATCTCGATCGGCAATCTCTACCACGAACCCACGCTGTTCCACGGCGTCGAGCGGCCGCTCTTCGACCGCGTAATCATCCCCACCACCTGGTTCGAGAACGGCGTTGGCGCCTACGGCCGGATCTCCGATGGCCTCGACTACGGCGTCGCGGTGCAGGCCGGACTCAACGGCGCGGATCTCGATCCCGAGACCGGCATCCGCGGCGGCCGCCAGGAAGGCAGCGAATCCGCGGCCGAGGATTTGATGGTCACCGCGCGCCTCGACTACCGCCCGCTCAACGGCCTGTGGCTGGCCGCCGCGATCAACCATGGCGGCGCCGACCAGAGCGAAGTCGGCGGCGATTACGACATCACCGTCTACACGTTGGAAGCGCGCTACGCCGCGCACGGCTTCGACACCGGCGTCAGTTGGGCGCAGGTCTTCAACTCGCACACCGAAGCCGTCACGCCCGGGGCGAACAACCTGCCCGACAGCTATTACGGCCTCAGCGCATTCCTCGCCTACGACGTGCTGTCGCTGATCACCGAGAGCACCCACCAGGTCTACCTGTTCGGACGCTACGAGGCGCTCGAACTGCATGACGACGTGCCTTCCCAGGTCACGGTCGACGACTCGCTCAACCAGCAGGTCTACCAGTACGGCGTGACCTGGAAGCCCAACCCCTGGGTGGCGATCAAGGCGGACTACCGCGACGTCGAGAACGACAGCGACGCGCCATCGCAGGACAGCTGGAACCTCGGCGTCGGCTTCGCCTTCTGAATCGGGTGCCCGGTCCGTCGACTCGACGCGGCGCCGCCAGGAGGATCGCGATCCTCCTGGCGGTGCTGTTTGCTACGACACTGCCGGCGGTCGACTACCTCACCCAGGACGAGGCGCTCAAGCTCGCCTTCCCGGATTCCACGCTCATCGAACCCTTCGCCGGCGAGCCGACCGCCGAACAGCTGGACCAGGTGGCCAAGCGCGCGAAGAGCCGGGCCCAGGGCAAGGGACCGCGGGCGTGGGTAGCCCGCACCCGCGATCGCCTCGACGGCGTCGCCCTGATCGATCACGTCATCGGCCGCACCGAGTACATCACCTTCCTCTGCGCGCTCGACGCTTCCGGCAGGATCCGCCGCCTCGAGGTCATGGCCTACCGCGAGTCGCAGGGCGGCGAGGTGCGCAACCGCCGCTTCCTCGAGCAGTTCACCGGCAAGGGCAGCGACGATCCGCTGCGCCGCGGCCGCGAGATCACCAACATCGGCGGCGCGACCTTGTCGGTCGACGCGCTCACCGAGCGCACCCGCTATCTCCTCGATTATCACGCGGTGGTCCTGGCGCCGGCCATCAGCGTTGCGCCCGCGCATCCGCCGGCCGTGGCGCCAATCCAGGTATCCCCCCAACCGGGCGCACGCGTCACCCAGCGCGCTGCGGCGATCGGCAACAGTGCGCTGACCATCCGCATCGATCACGACGGCAGTGATTCCGCGTGCCGCGACGCCGAATCCTGCGCCGACGCGGCCCTGGCTCTGGCTGGCGAACGGGACGCGGTGCTCAATGC
>JACDEC010000230.1 GCA_013816645.1 Planctomycetota bacterium | reverse complement strand
CCTGGTGCGCGACCTCGCGGCGCAGCTCGGCGACCAACCCGACGCCGCCTTGGCAGCGCTCAACCGCCAGCCCCACCTGTGCACCCGGCGACGCGCCGGGCGACCGCTGCCCCGCGGACGTTCGCTGCTGCGCGAGGACGGGGAATGGCAGTGGTGGTCGGATCCGCACGAGGTCCTGTCCGGGCCGGTCGCGGACGGGCTGTGCGCCGTGCAGGATCGGACGCAAGGGCATCCGGTCGAGATCGCGCGTCCGCGTCCGCTCGAACTGGTGCTCGATCTCTGCGCCGCGCCCGGCGGCAAGGCCCTCGCGCTGGCCGACGTGGGTTGCCGGGTGATCGCCGCCGACCTGATGGCGTCCCGTCTCGCGACGATGCGCGCGCAACTGCCTGGCCGACTGGTCGCCAACGATGGTCGCACACCCGCCTTGGCCGAGGGTGCGTTCGACCTCGTGCTGGTCGATGCGCCCTGTTCCAACACCGGAGTGCTGGCGCGCCGCCCGGAAGCGCGCTGGCGCTACGACGACCAGCATCTCGCCAGTCTCGCGGATCTTCAGCGGGAGCTGCTCGCCTCGGCTGCTCGGCTGGTCGCTCACGACGGGCGGATGGTCTACGCGACCTGTTCGGTGAGCCCGCGCGAGAACCAGGCGATCGCCCACAGTCTTCCGGGATGGCGCCTGCTCGGCGAGCGCTCGACCTGGCCCGATGAGTGGCAGGCCGGCGGCTACGCGGCGTTGCTGGTGCGCGCGTAGCTGGATGCTGAAAAAGCATCCTGCGGGGGCCCGGGGGACGAAGTCCCCCGAAATAAAGAGTCCAGAGCCTTCGGATTTCGCGGAAAATCGGCGCGCCAGCGCCCCGCGAAATCCGAATGCTAGCCGTTGCGACTAGCCACAGTGGCGCTGGGGGTGAGAGCTGCGGACATCGCTAAGCGAGGTCGGGACATTGGTTCGCTGCGCGCGCCGCCGATGCTACGCGAGCTCGCGATGGCGGCGACTGCGCGCATCGATCAGGCGGGCGCTCACCCGAGGGAACCGGCCATGCGACTGTCACAGCTCCGACTCCACGGCTCATGGCGTGCAGCGCTCTCGGTATTGATCGCGACCGTTTGTTCGAGTGCCGCGTGGGGCGAAACGATCGCGGGTGAACGGCTGCCCGACGATGCCCGGCTCCTGGCTGATCGGGCCAAGAACGCCCGCACGCCTGCGACCCTGGATCCCGCGGGCGACACCTGGCGAGCGCAGTCCATCGCGGTCGCCGAGGCGTTGCCCGAGCCGCTGCCAGTGAGCACCCGACGGGAATTTCGCGGCGAGTTCGTGCTCGCCGCCGAGCCGGTGAGCGCGGAGCTGTGCGTGAGCACCGCGCCGATGTTCGCCCTGCACATCAACGGCACGCTCGCCAAGAGCGAACGCGGCTCGATGAACATGGGCAAGATGGTCTACCACTACCGCGATCTCCAGGGCCTGATGCGCCGCGGGCGCAACACCATCCTGATCGAGGCCGAGATCACCGCCTGGAACGGCCCGGTGAGAGCCATGGTCCTCGAGGGCATGGCCCGGGACGCCACCGGGTTGACCTCGCACATCGTCACCGATGACACCTGGGAAGCGCGCTATCGAACTGGCGACGGGCCCGACGCCGACGATGCCTGGCGTCCAGCCCAGGTCCTCGGCACGGCCTGGGACATCAATCATCCGCAGCCACCGTACTTCGGACGGATCGACCTCGCGTACCCGGGTCGCAAGTGCCCGATCTTCGATGTCGAGACCCCGGTTGCCTACGAGCTCACGATCTACGCGCCCGATCTCGCTGAGCCATTCGCGATCGCGGTGAAGGTGGTCGACGCCCTGGACGGTGGCCGGGTCGTCCACGAGGAGGCGATCACCGGCGAGGTCGCGCCGGGCGTGCACCGGGCGAGCCTCGCCTGGAAGGCTCCCAAGCCCGGCGTCTACGACGTCGAAGTCTCGTTGCGCGGCCGCAGCGGCGCGTTCCTCGATCGGCGCGTCATGGAGACCGCGGTGGTCGGTGCCATCTCCCAAGTCGAGATCGACGGGAAGGACTTCACCGATGGTTTGGATCTCCGTCTCGTCGAGCAGATCGATTGCACCGACCCTGCCGACCCGCATCCATTCATCTCGCGCAACCGCTCCGGAGAACCGACGAGATCGCGCATCATCGACGCGCCGTTCGGCCGCTACCGCGCCTGCGGCGAGGGGTATTCGTACCTCGCGTGGAAGGTCGAGGTCGAGCATCCCGCGATGCCGCATCTCCTCGAGATCGACTACCCGGACGATGCGACCCGCCTGATCAACATCAGCGTCGGGGCCAATTGCGAGGTCGAGGGCGACATCCCCAACGACGTCGGCGGACGGCTGTGGAACAAGGCGGGCAGCGGCGTCTACACCGGATTCGAGCACCCGGTCTCGAACACCATGAAGACGTTGCGGCTGGTGTACTGGCCGGGTGAGCGCGTCGGCGGGATCACCGTGACCACCGAGCACGCCGAGCCCGCGGCGGTCGCCAGGATCCGCGTGCACGAGATCACCAACGGCCTGCCGGCGCTGCGTCGCCCGTTCCCCGCCCAGCGCTGGACCGGTCGCCACACCGAACGCTTGAGCCTCCTGGCCTCGACGTTCTACGCCGGCGAGGACGGCGCCGCGTTCACCGAGCACCTGCGCATGTGGCCGCACCACGGCTTCTACCGGAACTGGTACCAGGCCAACGCCAACATGATCCGCTCCATGCGCTTCGTCGGCGAGAACCTGGTCGTCGCCGGCGTCCACATGTACAGCGGCAACTACCCGCCCGCGGAGTATCCATCGACATCGGCCGCGTACGCCGGCGGCTTCGCTGCGCGCGCCGACCCGCTCGAGTTGATGGCGCGGATGCTGGCCAAGAACGGCCTGTCCGTCTACATGGGCGTGGAATACGCATCGCCGCCCGAGCTCTATTCCACCGGTTTCTCCCCCAGCGACGCCGAGGTCGCCGCCGGCGCGCGCACCCTGCGCTTCGTCGATCGCGATGGCCGGCAAGCTCCAGTGAGTTTCTGCAGTTCGCTCAATATCTTCGCTCCCGAGGTCGAGGGTGGCCTGCACCGGGTCATCGGCGACCTCTGCGACCTCTACAAGGACACGCCAGGGATCCTCGGCGTGCACATCCAGGAAGGCGAGTCGCTGCTGCCCAGCCTGTGGGCCGATCACGCGACGTTGCGCGGCGTCGAGGGGATGGCGGTCGACGACATCACGGTGTCGCAGTTCGAACGCGACACCGGCTTGTCGGTTCCCGCCGATGCGACCGGCGCCGGGCGATTCGCGCAGCGCGACGCCTGGCTCAACCAGCACGCGCGCGAGCGCTGGCTCGATTGGCGCTGCCGGCGGATCCACGGCATCAACGCGACGATGCTGGCCAGGCTGCGAACCGCCAATCCCGCGTGGATCCTGTCGATCGCGATGCTGCCGCGGACCGTCCGGACCGGTCCCGGGCATTCGTTCCTCGACGGCATCCGGATTCAGGGCTTCGATCCCAGGTTGTACGACGACCGCGGGTTCTCCCTGCAGTACGGCGTCAATCCGCAGTGGGTTCGTCGTCAAACCGACGACATCGGCCTTTGGCACCTCGGTCGGCAGTACAATCGCGATGGCGAAATCATCGCCGCGTTCACCAGCGGCGGCCGCGCCACCGCGCGCCAGGTCGGCGGTGGCTTCTTCGAACCGCAGCTGCGGGCGCCGGAGTCGGGGTGGTACTGGCAAACCCAGTTGCAGATCACCTACCCGATGCCGGTCGACCGCAACCTGCTCGACGCCTATCACGCCACGCTGCTCGACGCGACGCCGACCACGGTGTTCCAGCATTGGCTCGACGTGAATGGCTTGGCCGGCAACGAGCACCTCCTGCGCACCTTCAATCGCGCGTTCACCTCGTTGCCGTCAGGTGAATATCGCACGCTCTCCGAGGGCGGCTTCGCCGGCAACCTCATCGTGCGCACGGGGCCAACCGGCCTGTACGTGATCAATCCGCTGACGACGCCGGTCACCGCGACCTTGAGCTTCGCTGGCGGCGGCACCGTGGCGGATCTCGCGACCGGCGCGACCGTTCCCGCTTCACGGGGGGTCGAGCTCGCGCTGGACGCCTATGGACTGGCCGCCTTCGCCCTGGTCGATGCCCGGCCATCCGCCCTGGTCGAGGGTCCGCTTCCCGCCGACGCTGCGCTCGCGTACGCTCGCGCGCTCGATGTCGCCCGTCCTGTCGTGTCCGCCTTGCGGGCCCGCCTGGCGGCTGGTGAAGACCTCGGCGGCGACGCCGGGGCGATGCAGCGCTTCGTCGCCTTGGGAGACGAAGCGACGGCCGCGCTCGCCGCCGGATCGGTGGGCCGTGCGCGGCTGATCCTCGACGGCGGCGAATGGAAGACGCTGTCGGCGCTCGCCGTCGACCGTGCGGATCCGCAATACTGGAGCCTGATCGGACCCTTCGACAATCCCGGCCGCAGCGGCTTCGACACCGTCCTCCCGGTCGAGGCAGAAATCCTGGGCGGGAAGCTGCCGCGAGCGTCCTATGCGGTCGATGGCGGGCGCTCAGCGTCTTGGCGACCTGTGTTGGGACGATCGCAGGGCGACCATCGCGGCCTCGTGGACTTCAACGAGGTGTTCGGCAGTCCGCCGGAGTACAAGCTGGCCTACGCCCTGGCGCGCATCCGCAGTGAGCGCGACCTCGATGGCGAGCTGTGGTTGGGCAGCGACGATTCCATCGCGGTGTGGATCGATGGCGCACCGGTGTTCCGCAAGATCGCCAGCCGCTCCGCCGTGCCCGCAGCCGACAAGGTGCCGGTGCGGCTCGCGCGCGGCGAGCACACCCTGCTGATCAAGCTGGACAACGGCGTGGGCGGGTGGGCGTTCTATGTCGATCTGCGCGATCGCGGCGGTGCGCGGACGACCGGCGTGCAGTTCCTGCGGTCAGCGGCCGGGAAGGAAGCGGAATAGATCGAGCACGCCCAAGGCCGGGCGCGCGCTACTGCGCTTCGAATTCCTTGGAGTGCAGGGCGTACCAGGCGAAGCCGCGGTCCATCGCCGCGGCGCGATCCAGGGCGTTGGCCCGCGAATCGTAGCCGAAATCCTGACCGCTGAGCACTTCGACGCTGCGATCGATGTAGGCGCCGGCGAGGTTGGCCTCCAAAGCCATGAGCAGATAAGGGATCGCCGGCTTGTAGTCGAGTTGCGCGAGAGCTTCAGCGGCGTAACGACGCACGCCGCGATTGCTGTCGGTGAGCGATTCGATCAGGACCGGGGCATTGGCCTTGTCGCCGAGCCGCCCGAGGGCGATGGCGGCGAGGCGGCGCACGTGCGCCCGCTCGTCGTGGCGCAGTGCGTCGACCAGGATCGGGGCGGCCTCGGTGTGCTTCATCAGGCCGAGGCTCGACACCGCGTTGGCGCGGACGGCATCGACGGTATCGCCGGCGACCGCTTTGTGGTCGGCGACATTCAAGGCCGCGAGCCGGTCCAGGGCGTGGTGGGCGGCCAGGCGCACGTCGTCCGAGCCATGGCCGATCAGGCGCTGCAGCACGGCGGAGAGTCCGGACGCGCCCGAGTCGCGGATCGCCGTGATCGCGGCGACCAGCTCGTCGTCGGAGCGGTTGACGGGATCGAGGAAGCGGATCACGTGCGCGAGGGCCAGGGGATCCTGGAG
>JACDEC010000229.1 GCA_013816645.1 Planctomycetota bacterium | reverse complement strand
CGGCGCTGACCGGTCGCCTGGCACCGGTGCCGGGCGCGGTCGATCCCGACGCCTGCCTGCGCCAAATCGCCGAGGCCGGCGAGGGCGTGTTCCTGGCCGTGCACGATCCCGAAGGCCGTGGCCTGGCCGATGGCCTGGTCGCGCTTGGTGGCCGCGACCACCGCGAACCCACGGCGCGCGCGCTGTCGACGGCGATGGATCCGCGCGACTACGGCATCGGCGCGCAGATCCTCCACCACCTCGGCGTGCGC
The DNA here is from genome assembly GCA_013816645.1 of Planctomycetota bacterium. Lineage (GTDB taxonomy): Bacteria > Planctomycetota > UBA11346 > UBA11346 > UBA11346 > JACDEC01. The sequence goes on along the minus strand of JACDEC010000229.1, from coordinate 5,448 downwards.
CGCATGCGCCTGATCACCTCGTCGGATCGGCACATCAGCGCCCTCGGCGGCCACGACCTCGAGGTCGTGGAACGGGTGCGTCCGGACCAGGGGGGGTAGGGATTGCCACGGTCCGGAAGTCCGGAAGTCTGTAGGAGCGGGGTCGTCAGAAGCCGATCGGCTCGTGTGATGACGTCGGACCTTTGCTGAAATAACGGCACTGCTGATCGAGCAAAAACTATAGATCCTTGGGACTTCCGACTTCCGGACTTCCGGACTTCCGGACAGATGCAATCCTCCTACCCTGCAGCCCATGCTGCTCGAAATGCTTCTCGGCAAGATCCACCGCGGCGTTGTCACCGACACCCGCATCGACTACGCCGGCAGCCTGACCGTCGACCCCGAGCTGATCGCGGCCTGCGGTCTGCGCGAGTTCCAGAAGATCCAGCTGCTCAACATCACCAATGGCAACCGCCTCGAGACCTACCTGATCAACGGTCGCAAGGGCAAGCGCGAGCTGATCGTCAATGGCGCCGCGGCGCGCCTGGCGCTCAAGGGCGACCGGGTCATCGTCGCCGGCTTCGCGATGATGACCGAGGACGAGGCCAAGGCGCACAAACCCAAGGTCGTGGTGCTCAACGAGAAGAACCAGGTCATCGACCGCCATTGAGTGCCAGCCGGATGCTGAAAAGGCATCCTGCTGGGCACGGGACGCAGTCCCCCGAAACAACGATTCGTAGCCCGCGGATACCGAGGGAAACAGGCGCGCGCGTTCCCCGGAATCGGATCCGCCCGCCGCGTCGGCGATGAACGGCGTTAAACGAGCGGCGTTGCTGGGCGTACTTCTCTGCGGGCGCGACGCCCGAACCGTCGCAAACCCCGTGTGGGCAGGACTCTGGCGCCACCCGAGCGCCTGCTGCACCGGTGTCGCACGCTGCTCGCAACCGATTGTCAGTGAAGGGGCCATCGACATGATCTCGCCTCCCGTAGGAGCTTCCATGGCCCGTTCGCGCCGCTTCCAGAAGAACACGACGAGCCGCCCGCCCGACGAGGAGCAGGTCGCGGATGAGTATGCGGCGCAGGAGCTGGACGCCTCCCCGACCGATCAGATCGAGGTCGACGAGCCGGCGGCGCAGGATCATGGGCTGATGGTCGAGGCCCCGCTCGCGGAAGAGCCGGCGCCTTCGTCGGGGAGCTCGCGCCGCGGCAAATCGGCGAGCCGTTCCAGTCGGCGGATGTCGGCGACCTCCAGCGGTCGTTCATCGGCCGCATCGTCGCGCCGGGTCCTGACCCCCGAGGAGAAGGCCGCGCGCCGCGGCGAGATCCTCAAGGTGTTCTCGCTCATCGGCATGATCCTGGTCGGCATCGCCGTCGCGGGCGCGGTGTGGTGGTTCTTCATGCGCACCGACGAGCGCGGTCTGCTCGCCACCCACAACCTCGAACAGGCGCGCAGCCGGATGTCCTCGATCGGCACGGCGATCACCAACAAGGATGCCGCCGCCGCCAACGGCGCGTACGAGGAGGGCCTCGACCTGCTCGACGTCGCCGAATTGGGCTTCGCCCAGCACGCTCCGGACATGAACGATCCCAAGCTCGCCTCGGTCGAATTGGCCGCCACCGCGGCCGACCTCAAGGACGAGTACATCGCGGCGATGAAGCCACGCATCGAGCGGCTCGAGCGCGACCTGCGCGTGCAGGCCAACCTCGAGCGCCTCAACCAGGGTTTCGGCAAGCTGCTCGAGCTCGACGACGCCGCGCTCGACAACCTCAAGAAGGACATCAGCAACTTCCTCGACAACCCGGTCCGCCCCGAGGCCGGCCGCGACGAGGGCCACCTCAAGGACTACTCGCTCGAGGTCACCGGGATCAAGGTCAAGGCGTCCAAGATCGACGACGAGCAGACCCGCCGCCTCGCCGCGATCACCGACGCGCCGGTGCGCGACGTCCATCAGGAGGCCCAGAACCTAGTGATGCAGGAGCGCTTCAAGGATGCTCTGGCCAAGATCGACGAGCGCGCGCGGCAGTTCCCGCAGGCCGACTTCGCGCCGCTGCGCGGCTACGTGAAGAGCGCCGCCGAGCAGGCATGGGAGGGCGCGCGCACCTACGCCGACGAAGCGTGGAAGACCGCGACCGCGGCCGGCACCAGCGAGTCGACCCGGATCGACGCGCGCAAGGCCGCGCAGACGCGCATGCAGCAGGTCGCCGATCGCTTCGGCCTCGAGGAGTACGTCACCCAGGCGCGGCAGGCTTTGACCAAGTATTCCAACTAGCTGGGCTTGCGCCCCAGCCCGACGTCGCCGCTGCGCGGCTCGCCTGCTGCGCAGGTTCCGGCTGCGCCGGAATCGTTCTGGTGCGACACCGGCTACGCCGGTGCGTTGCGCTGCGCGCAACCAAGCCCGTCCCCGCTCGCGCGCGCAGGCGCGCTCGGGGGATTGCAATTCGCGGGCTCCGCCCGCTACGCCCGCCAGGGGCTCAGCCGCCCCTGGACCCGCGCAGGTCGGGTCGTGCTCAATCACGTTTGCAGTGGCAATGCGGCTGCGCCGGCAAAGTGGACGCGATGCAATGCGCCGGCACTGCGGCTGCGCCGGCACTGCGGCTGCGCCGGCACTGCGGCTGCGCCGGCACTGCGGCTGCGCCGGCACTGCGGCTGGGATCGGTAATTCGGATGCGAGCCCCCAACGGGGGCGGCAGACCGTAGCCGGGGGCGTGAGCCCCCGGAGCATGAAAGAAACATTCAGCCAGCCCCCGAAGGGGGCGACAGACCGTAGCCCAGGGCGTAAGCCCTGGGAATTGAGCTGCATCTGGAGAGCCCCCGGAAGGGGGCGACACCTCGCGTATCGCTGGATTTGCGGTCATGGTGCGGGTGACATGAGGCGATGGCAATCGAGCGCGCTGAAACCTCGCTTCACCCGGATGCGAGCCCCCTACGGGGGCGGCAGAACATAGCCGGGGCCGTGAGCCCCCGGACGCAGATCGTGACGAACCGGCCCTGGAATCCGCCCGCTCAACCCTGCGACATCTCGCGCCGGCGCAGCTGGCCGCACGCGGCGTCGATGTCGGCGCCGCGCTGGCCGCGCACGGTGATGTTCACGCCTTGGGCGGCTACGCGGGCGGCGAAGGCGTTGACCGCCTCAGTCTCGGGGCGCTGGTGGGTGGTCTCGAAGACCGGGTTGAAGGGGATCAGGTTGACGTGCGCGCGGTACTTCTGGGCGACCGCGGCGAGGCTGTCGGCGTGGGCGTCGGTCATGTTGCTCTCGGCGAGCAGCACGTACTCGAGGGTCATGCGCCGGTTGACCGCGGCGCTGTACTCGTCCATCGCGTCCATCACCTCGGCGAGCGGCCAGCGGCGGTTGATCGGCACGATGCGCGAGCGGGTCTCGTCGTCGGCGGCGTGCAGCGAGAACGCCAGGGTCACCTGGGGTTCGTCGACGCCGAGCTGGCGGATGCGCTTGGGCACGCCCGAGGTGCTGACCGTGAAGCGGCGTTTGCCCATGCCCAGGCCGCGCGGCTCGGCGAGCACGCGGATCGCCTTGACCACGTTGTCGTAATTGAACAGCGGCTCGCCCGAACCCATGAACACCACGTTGGTCACGGGACGGCGGCGGTGGTGGAAGAGGATCTGGTAGACGATCTCGCCGGCGGTCAGGTCGCGCTCGACGCCGTTGAGCCCCGACGCGCAAAAGGTGCAGCCCACCGCGCAGCCGACCTGGCTGGACACGCAGATCGTGTGGCGGTCCTCGGTGGGGATCGAGACGCACTCGACCAGCTTGCCGTCGTGCATGCGCAGCAGCGACTTCACCGTGCCGTCGGCACTCTCTTGGCGGCGCGATTCCTCGCCGGGGATCAGGCGATGTTCGGCGTCGAGGCGCTCGGCGAGCTCGCGCGGCAGCACCGAGATGTCGGCGAAACGGTTGGTGCCCGGTGCGTAGAGCCCTTCGAACACCTGCTGGCCGCGGTAGCCGGGCAGCCCCAGCGATTCCGCCCAGCTGCGGGTCTCCGCCAACGACATGCCGTAGAAATCCATCGCGGCCCCAACGTAGCGGGGCGCCCGACGGTGCACGCGGCGACTGGCCCGAGCTCCCGCATCGCGCGGCGCTGCTCGCGCGGGGTTGCTAGCAGATGCTAGTGCGGACGATCGCGCGGGATGAACATCGCCGACCCCGGACCGGTGCCGGGGGGCAGCGCGGTCGGCCGCGCGGGGTAGCCGTTGATGCGCAGCGGCGCCAACCGTTCGACCACCGACACCATCTTGACCTCGGTCAGGCCGACCAGGGTGTGGGTGTTCTGGATCGAGATGCGCCCCAGCGGCAGCGCGTCGGCGGTCTGCAGGATCTTGCGCAGCTGGCCCATGGTCAGGCCGTGGTTGCGGCCGATCGCGATGCGCAGCCACTGCCAGCGCCGCTCCATCAGCATGGTCGGGCCGAGCTGGCCGAGGCCGTTGCGCGCCTGGCGACCGTGCTCGCTGCGCACGTCGACGGTCGCTTCGCCGCCGGTGATGGCGATCGGGCCGAGGTCCTCGGGCGCCAGGCCGGTGGCGCGGGCGATGCTGCCCGGGGTCGATTCGGCGCCCGGGCGCAGGCGCACCGAGATGCGCACGAAGCCGGCGGCCAGCGAGGGAAGGTCGTGACGCATCGGGGAGCAGAACCTAGCAGGCTGCCGCGAAAGCACCATGCGCTTAGATCAGGGGCGCAGCGACCGGCCCGAGGCTCGACGCAGCCGCGCGGTGCAGCTATATACGGCGGCTGGCCGCGGATCGCGTGCTACCCGGGGAGTGCGATGGCGAGTTACCATTTCAGCGGCATCGCCGGCGCCGGCATGAACCCGCTGGCCCAGCTGATGCGCGCCTGGGGCCACGACGTGCAGGGATCCGACCGCGCGCTCGATCAGGGCAAGCAACCCGAGCTCGCGGCGCGCCTGCGCGGGCTCGGCATCGCGCTGCTGCCCCAGGATGGCCAAGCCGTGCGACCCGGCCTCGACCGCTTCGTCTACTCCACCGCGGTCGAGGAGGACACGCCGGAGATGCACGCCGCGCGCGCGCTGGGCATCGAGCTCGTCGCCCGTCCGCGCCTGCTCGCCGAAGTGGTGAACGCCGGGACCCCCGGCATCGCCATCGCGGGCACCAGCGGCAAGAGCACGGTCACCGGCATGATCGCCTGGATCCTGCGCCAGGCCGGCCGTCCCGCGACGATCCTCGGCGGCGCGGCGCTCACCGGCGAGGGCGTCAGTGGCTGCTTCGCCGCCGGGCCGACCGCGGGCACGGTGGTCGCCGAGGCCTGCGAGTCCGACGGGACCCTGGTCGGCTACCGACCCGCCATCGGCGTCATCCACAACATCACCCGCGATCACGGCGAGGTCAGCGCGGTGCGGGCGCAGTTCGCCGCCTTCGCCGCGAACAGCGCGCGCGTGCTCTACAACGCCGACTGCGGCGAAGCCGCCGCCCTGGCCGCCACGCTCCCGGCCGGCCAGGCG
>JACDEC010000228.1 GCA_013816645.1 Planctomycetota bacterium | reverse complement strand
GAACTGCGTCCCGGCGACCACGTCAACGTGGTCGGCGCCGGCGGCCCGATGGGCGTCATGGCGATGGTGCGCGCGATCGCCTCGTCGCAACCGGCGGCGCTGGTCGAGGGCGGGGTGCGAAACGCCGACCGGGCCACCGCGCTGCGCGAGCGGGTGGAGCCGTTCGCCCAGGCGCGCGGCGTGGAACTGCGCCTGTTCAACCCCGAGCGCGAGAAGCCGCGCGGCGGCGTCGACTACTGCTTCCTGATGGCGCCAGTGCCGTCGCTGGTCCCCGAGGCCATCGCCGATGCGGCGCCCGGCGGCATCGTCAACCTCTTCGCCGGCATTCCCGCCGATGTGCCCTGCTCCATCGATCTCGACGCCGTGGCAGCCAAGCGGCTCTACTTCATCGGCACCTCTGGTTCGACCATGGAGGATATGCGCGTGGTGCTCGGCAAGGTCGTCGCTGGCGGGCTCGACACCAACTTGTCGGTCGGCGCGGTCTCCGGCATGGCCGGCGCCATCGATGGCCTGACCGCGGTCCGCGACCGCACCATCGCCGGCAAGATCGTGGTCTATCCACAACTCGGCGAATTCCCGTTGATGGAACTCGATGAACTGGTCGCGACCTATCCAACCCTCGGCCCCAAGCTGGTGGGTGGTTCGTGGTCGAAGGCAGCCGAGGATGAGTTGCTGCGGGTGGCGGGGACGCGCTGACGCGCGGCTTGTCCGGAAGTCCGGAAGTCGAAGGCGGCAAGCGGCATAGTCGTGGCGGTGTCCCTGTATCCGACTTCCGGACTTCCGGACTTCCGGACTTGGCCGCCCCGGCCAGTTCCGTACACCTCCTGCCCGGAGCCGCCCATGTCCCTCGTCGCCGTCGTCGACATCGGCAAGACCAACAAGAAGATCGCGCTGATCGACGACCGGCTCAACCAGATCGCCAGCGTCAGCGCCAGCTTCCCGGCGCTGATGGACTCCGACGGCATCCTGGTCGAGCAGACTGCGGCGATCTGGTCCTGGCTGAAGCGCCAGCTCGCCGAGCTCCATCGCCGGATCCCCTATCAGGCGATTTCCGTGTCGACCCACGGGGCCTGCTGGGCCGGACTCGACGCCAATGGCGAACTCAGCGTGCCGGTGATCGCCTATGAGCACGACCTCGGGGAGCAGGGCCAGCGCGCGTTCGACGAGGATTTCTACGCGGTGTGCGGGCCACTCGATCGCCTGCAGGACGAGACCGGTAGCTGCGACCTGCCGCTGCTGGTCAATCCGGCCAAGGCCATCCGCTTCGCCCAGCGCCGGCTTCCCACGTCGTGGGGACGCACCCGCACGATTGTGAACTACCCGCAGTACTGGGGCTTCCTGCTCACCGGCGAACTCGCCGCCGAACCGACCTACACCGCCAACCACAGCTTCCTCTTCGACATCCGCGCGCGCGGACCATCGAGCGCCGCGCGCGCGCTGGGCGTCGACGGGATGATCGATTGGCGGCTGCGCGCGCCGTGGGACCGCCTCGGCGACCTGCGCCCGGGGCTGCAGCGCGAACTCGGGCTGCCTGCCATCCCGGTGACGGTCGGGATCCACGATTCGAACGCCGCGCTGCTGCCCTACCTGATCAAGCGGGGCCACCGCGACTTCGTGCTGAATTCGACCGGCACCTGGTGCGTGGCGATGCACCGCGTCGAACGGGTGAGCTACCGGCCGGAAGAGCTCGGCCAGAAGATCATCTTCAACATCGACGCGTTCGGGCAGCTGCACAAGACCAGCTTCCTGATGGGCGGCATGGACTACGCGCTCTACCACGGACTCAGCGGTGGCGCCGATCCCGGTTTCGACCAGGCGCGGTTGGACCATGCCTTGGCGACCCTCGACCAGGCCGTCCTGCCCGGGGCATTCCCCAGCCAGTTCCCGGCCTGCCGGGGCGGCGTGGTCGACGGCGTGCGCATCATCACGCTCGACGACCTGAAGGCCGGCCGCAAGCCCGGTTGGTTCCAGGATCCGGCACGGGCCCACGACCTGCTCAACACCAGCCTGGCGCTGCAGAGCGAAGTGGCGCTCTCGCGCACCGATATCGGGTCGGACACCGCGATCTGCGTCGAGGGCGGGTTCCGCAACAATCCCACGTTCCTGGCGCTGCTCGCCGCGCTGTTCCCCGACCACACCGTGGCCTGCACCAACCTCGCCCAGGCGTCGTCGTGCGGCGCCGCGCTGCTCGGCCACGCGCTGCTCGCCGGCTGCTCGCCGATGGCCTTGGGAGAACGCATCCAGATCGCCGAGGAGCCGGTGGCGCGTCCACGCCTGGACAATCTCGCCGCCTACCGCACGGCGTGGTTGGCCGCGGTCCAATGACCGCTGCGCTCAGGCGCGATCGGGCAGCAATCGGCCGATGTCGCGCACGCTGTCGCAGACGTCTTCCCAGCGGCTCGGCTTGGTGACGTAGGCCGCGATCGAGAGCGCCTTGCAGCGCGCGATGATCGCCGGGGTGGCGGCCGTGCTCAGCACCACCACCGGGATGGCGCGCAGTTCGGGGTCGTGCTTGACAATCTGCAGGACGGTCTGGCCGTCGAGCTTGGGCAGATTGAGGTCGAGGATGATGAGGTCCGGCCGCGGGGCCAGGAGGTGACGATGCTGCCGGTGCAGGAAACCGACGGCGTCGCAGCCGTCGGGGGACACGTGCAGGGTGGCATGGACCGCACATTCGCGGAACGCCTCATGCAGGAGTTCGACGTCGGCGGGATTGTCCTCGACCAGCAGTACGTTGGGCAGCATCCGTTCACCTCCTGTTTCAGCGGCCAGTAGAGGCCTACGGGGCAGGATCTGGAGTCTGCCGGCAGTGATCTTCAACAGGCGTTCAGCCCCTTGCCTCCCCGACACTTGGCGGAACGATGCGCTTTCCAGGCTCCCATCGTCTAGAGGCCTAGGACACCGCCCTTTCACGGCGGCGACACGAGTTCGAATCTCGTTGGGAGTACCTTATTGGACGGCTGTACAAACAGCAGGTCCACCCCAGGCATCGCCAGATCCAGGAATATCCGCAGGCTTTCGCCGTCGCGCTGTGCCCTGACCCGATCAACCAGCTTCGCCAGGATCGCCCCGCGATGCTCGCCGCTGACCGTGGGCAGCGTCGCCAGGGTACGCTGGACGGCATCCCCGAGATGGGCCACCACCCGCTCATCCCGCCCTTGAATGGCCGCTGCTGCCTCCAGGCCGGTTAGCTCCCCTTCCAGGGCATCCAACTGCCTCTGTATGTCCCCCAGCCTTCCGGCGGCAGCGCGCCCGGCATCGCCCCCCTGTTCGACCACGTCCAGGACGGCATCCCGGCGCTTGGCCAGCGCGTCGCGGTCCTGCCGGAGCTTCACCAGCCCCTTGGCGCGGCGCAGCAGCTTCGCCCGCCGGTCGCTGATCCAGTTGGCGCAGGCCAGGGCGATAGACCCATCGGCGCTCTTTACCTGGAGCCCTTCTACGATCGCGGCCTCAACGGCTGCGTGGGGTATGTCCCCGGCAGAGCAGTAGGACTTGCCGCGCTTGATCCGACCGGAGCAGCGGAGGTAGCCGTAGACCTTCCCATCGGGTCGGTGTGCAGTGCTGACGACCATGGCCGAGCCGCAGCCGTCGCACCAGCAGAGGCCGGCGAGTGGCCACGGCGTCAGCGTGTTGCGCTTGGGAGTCAGCGCCTCATCCGGTGCCCGCTTCCGGGGCGACCGTCTCTCCATCGCCCGCTGGGCTTGGTCCCACACTTCCCTCTCTACCAGCACGCCGACGACGTTCGGGGAGCAGACCAGCGCATAGGCGCTCGTCTTGCTCCATGACTTCCCCAGTGACGTGCGGATGCCCAGACCGTTGAGGTAGGCGCAGACCTCCAGCAGCGTGGCCCCCTTCGCCAGCATGTCCCAGACCACCGTGACCTTCGCGCCGTTCTCGGGATGCGGCGCGAGCTTGGGGATATTGCCGTCCCGGATGATGATGGTCCCGGCCGGCGCGCGACCCATGAAGCCGCCCTGCTGCTTCCGCTGGGCCATGCCCATCTTGACCCGGCTGGCGATCGTCTCGCGCTCAAGCTGTGCGATGCCGCCGAGCAGACTCAGCACGAAACGCCCCATCGGCCCGCTGGTATCGACGCGCTCGCGAACGCTGATCAGCTCGACGCGCTGTTTGTCGAACAACTCGACCAGTTCCAGGAGATCGCGGTTCTTGCGAGTCAGACGGTCGATCGCGTAGACGCATAGACCAGCGACCTCACCGGCTTCGATGCGCCGCAGGATCGGGCCGAATGCTGGGCGAAGCAGGTTCTTGCCCGAGGCGCTCTCGGTGACGACTTCGATTGGTCCATGGCCGTGCGCTTGCAGTAGGCCACGACATGCCTGCTCCTGTGCGCCGAGGCTGGCACCGGTGGCGGCTTGCTCGTCGGTGGAGACACGCAAATAGACGATCCAGGGGCGGATGGTGTTCATTTAATTATTCCTTCAATAAAGGCGATTCGCCAAGGTTGGCGAGTTCGGCAATAATACTTTCGGGGATCGGCTCCTTGCCTTCTTCGTAGGCAAAAAGCCCCTTCTTAGTAAGAAGCTGCTCAAGGACAGCGAGGGCGTATCCGCTCAATACGAAACGACGTGGTTTCGCGTAGGCCTTGCAGAGGCGATTATAAGATGTCTCAAAGTTACTAGGGGGAGTGGCCAATGCCTTTGCAAGCTGCTGATCTTGGAGCCCTTTGGCTAACCGCTTGGCTTCCGCGACCCATCGGCTGGCAGGAATGGATGAGTGCGGAACACCAAGTGCGATCATCATGGCAGATGAAAAAGACAATGAGGACTCGACCTTTTTAACTGAAATGCACTCGTGGTCTAAAACGAAATGTATGAAGCGAAGGTAGTGACGCGCGCGCTCCATGTCCGCTATGTCTGCACGCACATCAACTGGGGCGAATGACGCCACGCCGTCGACAAGCCATCTAGGGTCAACCCCGAGGTACTTAGCGGCCCGCTTTAGCTTGTCGGGACCGAATGAATAATGGCTATTGAGCGCATTAGAGAGCGCAGATCGGCTGGCGCCCATAGCCCTGGCGAGATCCGCGCGCTTTGGTGGCCTTCCTGCTCCGCACTCGCGTCTCTCAAAATCCTGCCAGGCGAGATCGAGACGCGCCGCAGCGGTGCTGGCTTCACCGGGCCCTAGTGATGGGCCGGGCATATCATGCACGACCAGTGGGCCGGCCTCCCGGGCGATAGTGAGCCGTCGAGCCATGTTTTGCAAAACCTTAAAACAGACTCTGCCGAACCCTTGGTTATCGTCAACAAGTTTTGCAAAACGGAAAGAATGAGCACGCACATCAGCCCCAAATAACTCGCTGAAGCCATCGGGGTCTGCCAAGCGACGGTTATCCGCTGGGCTCGCCTACGGAGGATCGAAGCCCACAGAATGCCGGGAATTCGCGGACCCTGGCGCATCCCACTGGAAGAGGCCAACAGGATCGCCCGTGCAATGGGCGCTGCCCCGGTGCGCCCGTGATCGCCACCGCAGAGCCCAGGCCAAAGCCCAAACGTCGGCTGGTGCCTGTGGTCGAGATTCGATTCGTACCCGTTCGCCCCGACCGCGAGGAGGCGGTAGCCGAGGCTATTGAACTGATGATCCGGCTCGGGGGCGAATCGTGAGCGCAGGCATCGTCCACTACATGACCTGCGCGAACTGCCGCGCGATAACGAGAAGCGACTACACCTTCGCCGGGTGCCCCTCGTGCGG
>JACDEC010000227.1 GCA_013816645.1 Planctomycetota bacterium | reverse complement strand
ACGGTGAGCCGGCCGCGCTCCTGGTACTTGGGCTCCTTGTCCTCGTCCTTGGCGAGCTCGTCCTTGGCGACCGGCTGCTCGACCAGCAGCTCGACCTCGACCTTGTCGACGGCGTCGCCGGTGTCGCGGTCGAGGTCGACGACGCGCAGGTTGAGGTTGCCCGCGCCCTGGTCGAGGATCACCTGGCTGATCGCGTCGCGGAAGGCGCCGTCGGTCACCGCGACCCGCGCGTCGCCGACGAACACCAGGTCCGCGGTGCGCGGCACGTCGAGGGTGCCGGCCGCGGTCTGCGCATCCTGGTAGGCGATCGCCAGCTTGGTGGCGCCGGTCGCGGAGAGGTCGCCGTCGCCGGGCTTGCCGATGCCCAGCGCGGTCGAGATCGATCCCACGTAGGTGTCGCTGCCCGGGCGCAGCGGGCGCATCACCACGTCCTCGCGATCGCCGTCCGAGGTGGTGACGGTCGCGACGATGCGCTTGCCCTCCATGATCAGGAAGTCCTGGTCCTGGATGCGGATGAACAGCGGCTTGCCGAGTTCGCAACGGTGGCTGTCGATCTGGTCGCCGTCGAGCGAGGTGCCGACCAGCGTGTAGTTGGCGATCGCCTGGGTGAAGTTCTGGTTGGCGTAGTGCGCTTCGGCGATCTGGAAATAGGCCTGGTTGGCGAGCTGGCTGCCCGGCGCGAGTTCGAGGACCTGGCGGAAGCTGGGGAAGCAGCGCTCGTGCTGGCCGAGCTCGACGAAGCACATGCCGACGTGGTAGAGGGCGTCGACGCGCGCGGCGAGGTCGGGATTGTGGTCGGCGCGGCCGGTGGCGTCGCCAGCCGCGCGGGTGAAATGCTCCATCGCCTTCTCGAACTGCTTCTGCTGGTAATAGAAGCGGCCGAGGGCGAGGCGGATGGTGAAGCGCTGCGTGGTCTTGCCGTGCTTGGCCAGCAGCTGCTCGTACTTGGCGAGCGCGGCGTCGGGTTCGCCGAGCACCACGTACTCCTCGGCCTGCTTGAGCTGGGCCTGGATCGAGCGCGCGCTCGCGCGCCCGCCGTCATCGGCTTCGGGCTCGGCGGCGGAGACGCCGGAGACGGCGCACCAAGCGAGCAGCGGCAGGAGACGTACAGATTTCATCATGTTGGTCCGATCGGGAGACAACGAGCATGGGAGACCCGGCGTGACGCGCCATCCCGACGTATCGGGTCGTTGGGGGTCGCGCGCGCCCATCGAGCATGGGCTGCGGCACAGACAGCACAAATGCATCATGCGCACTAGGACGATGCAGACCTCGCCGCCGACGCCGGAATTGCGGAAAATCCCACACCGAATTGGCTCATCGTCTCGACCGGGCCCGGCACCCGCGCGTTCGACGGCTGCATCATCCTGTGCCTCCAATGTGCCTACAACACGGCGGGTCCGCCGGGCGTAAGGCTGAGACCCCGGCCGGCGCATCCTGGTCTTTGCCGACCGCGGACGCTACAACGGCCAGCGATGGACCGCTCTCGACCCGCCATCCGCCGCGCCTTCCTCCCGTTGGAGACCCCGTGAATCCCATCCCGACCCGGACCTCCGCCCTGCGCCCGTTGTGCGCCGTCGCCACGCTCAGCCTGTGCTGCGCGCTGCTCGGCGCCGCCCAGCCCGGCTTCGATCTGGCCAAGGACGGCAAGGCGCTCGCCCCGATCGTGGTCTCCGCCGAAGCCTCGCCCGACACCCGGGCCACCGCCGCGGATCTCGCCCAGATCCTGGCGCGCGTCACCGGCGCCGAGTTCGCGGTCGAGGACGGCGACGGCAGCCGCGGCATCGTCCTGGGCACCATCGCCCAGTTCCCCGATCCCGCGCTGGCCAAGCCGCTCGAACTGCGCGGCCTGGCCGACGGCAAGGAGGCCCTGGTCATCCGCAGCGACGCCAAGCGCCTGCGCCTGATCGGCGCCACCGAACTGGGCGCCCGCCACGCCGCCTACCGCCTGCTCGAGGAGATCGGCTGCCGCTGGTTCGCCCCCGCGCCGGAATGGGAGGTGCTGCCGAAGCTGCCCACCCTGCGCGTCGCGCTCACCATCGACGATCGCCCGGCGGTGCTCTCGCGCAGCATCTGGTTCGAGGCGGGTTCGGGCAGCCAGAAATCCAGCGACGAGTACCACCACTGGAAGCGGCGCAACCGCATGGCCGAATCCTTCAGCAGCGCCTGCGGGCACGCCCACCAGAACCTCCACGAGGAGCACGGCCGCTACCACGAACTGTTCCGCCGCAATCCCCAGTACTTCGCGATGATCGACGGCAAACGCCAGGGTCCGCAGCTCGAGCTCGCCGATCCCCAGGTGCGCAAGATGCTGGTCGACGAAGCGCTCGCCCAGTTCGCCGCCAACCCCGGGCTCGACATGGTCTCGGTGGAACCGGCCGACGGCGCCGGTCACTCGACCAGCCCCGAATCGCTGGCCCTGGGCAGCGTCAGCGACCGGGTCTTCGGCATGGCCAACGAAGTCGCCAAGGCGGTGGCCAAGAAGTACCCGGGCAAGATGGTCGGCATGCTCGCCTACAACGCGCACTCGGATCCGCCGACGTTCGACCTCGAACCCAACGTCCACATCCAGATGACCTCGGCCTTCATCTACAGCAAGTATTCGCACGAGGAGCGCATGCGGCTGTGGCTCGAGCGCTGCACAAATTTCGGCCAGTACGAATACTACTCGGTGTGGCTATGGAGCTTCGACCGCCTGCCCGGCACCTGGACCAACAACGTCCTGGATTGCCAGGGGCGCATTCGCGGCCTGCTCGCCGGGGGCTGCACGTCGATCAGCGCCGAGAGCACCAGCAGCTGGGGTTCCAACCAGCTGGGGTACCTGATGGCGACCCGGCTGATGTGGAATCCGAACCTCGACGCGCCGAAAGCGATCCAGGAATTCTACGACCTGGCCTACGGTCCCGCGAGCCCGGCGATGAAGCGGTATTACGAACGCTTCTGCCTGGGCGAGAGCCGCGCGACCTTCAGCCGCCAGAGCATCGCCCTGATGTTCCAGGACATGAAGGAGGCCACCACGCTGGCGGCGGAGCGTCCGGACGTGCTCGCCCGCCTGGCGCTGGTCAAACTGTACCTGCGCTACGTCACCCTGGATTTCATGCAGCGCGAAGCCGGCAACGCGTTCCAGAGCGGCAAGGGCTGGACCGCATTGATGACCTACCTGTACCGCACCCGCGAGACCGGACTGACCTCGTGGGAGATGATCCGCCAGGACTGGGGCAAGAACATGGACCCCGGCCGCGAACTCGTCGAATGGATGAGCGACGAACCGTACACCGCCGAGGAGATCGAGTCCGACTTCGAGGAGGGCCTGGAGTACTTCACGCCGCGCGAGATGGTCGCGCCGGTCACCTTCTCGCAGGACCTGGTCGCGGTCGCCTGGGACGCCGCGTTGCTCGCGGGCGAGCCGGCCGAGACCGAGCACCTGTACCAGGGACCGCAGACCTACGCGCTGTGGAGCGTGAAAGGCGAGCCGCTCGAGTTCACCACCAAGCCGGGCATGGCGACCAACGCCTTCGTGCTCAGCGATGGCTCGCGCAAGGAGATCGAGCGCGGCGTGCTCGACGGCAAGAAGCCGACCCACCACCGCATCAAAGTGCCGGGCCCGGGGTTGTACCTGCTCGACTACGACAACGACGGCTACTGGTCGATCACCGTGCCCGTCGGCCGCACCGCGACCGTCCCGCTGGGCAACAAGCGCGCCTTCCACAACACAGTCGTCATGCAGGACATGTACTTCTACGTGCCCAAGGGCACCACCCGCTTCGAGTACCTGTACTCGCGCACCACCGGTCATCCCGGCGGTCCGCACCAGGTGCTCGACTCCGCGGGCAAGGTGGTCAAGAACGTCGACGTCGACGGCGACTGGGTGACCGTCGACGTCCCCGCCGGGATGGACGGCACGCTGTGGCGTTTCCACGAGCCGGTGCTCGGCTTCTTCTGGTTCAACAATCTACCCAACTACCTCGCTGCCTCGCCGCAGGCACTGCTGGTGCCG
Organism: Planctomycetota bacterium; assembly: GCA_013816645.1. GTDB lineage: Bacteria > Planctomycetota > UBA11346 > UBA11346 > UBA11346 > JACDEC01. The sequence goes on along the minus strand of JACDEC010000227.1, from coordinate 1,718 downwards.
CGCGAGCTGGCCGAGAAGGACGGGCTGAAGCTCCAGACGCCCTGAGACGGGGATCGGGGGTCAGGCTCTCAGCGGATGCTCGGTGCCGCGCACCTGTGCTCCGCTCGACGCCTGGTTGACGTCGGGGACCTGCCCGCGGTCAACGAGGGGTTGGAAGTCGGCTCGCGAAGATGCCCGGTGCTGCGCACCTGCGCTGTCCATCGCCACCGACGGCGGGAGTCAGGTCGGCTGCGATTTCCAGAGAGCGCGCTAGGCTGCGCCGCGCATGCCCACCAACGCTCCCGCGCCGCTCGGCCGCGCCGACCTCTCCCACCGCCGTCCGGCGAACTTCGACCGCTTCTGGTTCGGGGTCTGCTACTACCCCGAGCACTGGGACGCGGCGACGCGGCGCGACGACGCCGCGCGGATGCGCGACGCGGGCATCACCGTGGTGCGCATGGGCGAATTCTCCTGGGACCTGTTCGAGCCCAAGGAGGGCGACTACCGCTTCGGCTTCTACGACGAGGTCATCGGCCACCTCGCCGAGCACGGCATCAGCACCATGCTCGGCACGCCGACCGCGGCGCCGCCGCGCTGGCTGTCGCTGGCCCATCCCGACATCCACCGCGTCGACGGCAAAGGCGTGCGCCTCGAGCACGGCTCGCGCCAGCACGCCTGCCACATGAGCCCGGTGTTCGACCGCCATTCGCAGGCGATCACCCGGGCGATGTCCAGCCATTTCCGCGGCAATCGCCACGTCGTGGGCTGGCAGACCGACAACGAGTTCCACTGCCATTTCTCCGAATGCCATTGCGCCAACTGCCAGGTCGCCTTCGCGCATTTCCTCGAGCGGCGCTACGACGGCGACATCGCCGCGCTCAACGACGCCTGGGGCACCGCGTTCTGGGCCCAGACCTACCGTTCGTTCAGCGAGGTGCCCACCCCGCGCGAGCTGCCGACCTGGATCAACCCCGGGCACCGCTTGGACTACGTGCGCTTCCTGTCCGACGGCGTCACCCGTTTCCAGCGCGCCCAGGTCGAGATCCTGCGCGGCACCGACCCGAAGTGGTTCGTCTTCCACAACGGCCTGTTCGGCAACCTCGACTACCGCGGCGACTTCACCCGCGACCTCGACGTGCTCGGCTTCGACAGCTACCCCATGTTCACGCTCGACCCGGAATACCGGGCCGCGGCGCACGCCTGGAACCTCGACGCCGCGCGTTCGTGGTCCGGCAACTTCATCGTCCCCGAGCAGCAGAGCGGCCCGGGCGGGCAGCCCGGCTACTTCCACGACCACCCCGAACCCGGCGAGCTGCGCCAGATGACTTGGCGGTCGATCGCGCGCGGCGCCGACGCGCTGCTCTACTTCCGCTGGCGCACCTGCCGCTTCGGCGCCGAAGAGTACTGGTGCGGCCTGCTCGACCACGACAACGTCCCGCGCCGGCGCTACGACGAGGTCGCGCGCATCGGCAAGGAATTGCGCACGGTCGGACCGCTGCTGATGGGCACCAGCGTGCGTGTCGACTGCGCGGTCGCCGGCGCCGACCTGGTGGTCACCGCCGCCGAGCAGTCGTTCCACCTCGGTCTGCCTAATCACGACGCCTGGACGCCGCTCTACACGGCCGGCTACGCTGTCGGATTCGTGCACCCCGCCGACGACCTCGCCGGACTCAAGCTCTACATCGTGCCGCACTGGGCCGCTTTCGATCCCGCGTGGGTGCCGGCCCTCGAGCGTTGGG
>JACDEC010000226.1 GCA_013816645.1 Planctomycetota bacterium | reverse complement strand
TCTCGGCGAGGCGGCCTTCAGTGATGCGGTGGACGGCCATCCAGCGCTGCGCGGCATTCCAGCTGACCACCGCGGCGGCGATCGCCAGGCCGAGCGCCAGCGCCAGGAACATGAAACCCAGGTTGCGATCACCCACGCCGGCCATCAGGGGAACTCCTCGATGCGACCATACAGCGCGGCCGCGGGAATCGGACCCTGGCGGAAGCTGTCGCTCTCGTGGGTGTTGGTCACGACGAAGAGATGCCCAGCGGGCACCACGGTCGGACCTGCGGTGGACAGGAGATGGTCGGCGGGTGCCCGCGCGAAAACGGTGCCGTTGACCACCAGCTTGCCGTCACGCACCGCGATCTGGTCTCCGGGCAGGGCGGCTACGTAGGCGAAGCGCGCCTCCGCACTGGAGTCGCTGCCCAGCCGGTAGCACACGCCTTGGCCACGGGCGTAATTGCCGATCTTGGCGGTCTTGTCGATGCGCTTGGAGGCGAGTTCCTGGAGCCCGTCGATCTCGACGTACCCGGCAGGGATCGCCACGGTGGTGAAGAAGCGCGGCACCATCCAGGCACAGCCCAGGATCAGGGCGAGCAGCAATGCATAGAACGCCAGACTCTTGATGGTGTCGAGCACGGCTCCATATGCGACCTCGGCGTCGGGAAGTGAAGGGCCTGCCCCCAGCGGGGTCCACAGCGTATCACCCGCTCGCTCGTCAAGTCCTGGCGATGGCCCTGTTTAAGCGGGGTTGCCCGGACTGGCGAGGGGCCCAAGATCCGCCTCCCATGGCCGTCGAATTCCCCTCGCTTCCAGGCCGACAGGTCTTCGTGGTCATGTCCGGACCCAGCGGGGCGGGCAAGAGCACGCTGCTCGAGTGCTTCCTCGCCGGCAACCCCGATTTCCGCAAGAGCCTGAGCACCACCACCCGTCCGCCGCGCATCGGCGAGCGCCATGGGATCGACTACGACTTCGTGTCGACCGACGAATTCCAGCGCCGGGTGGATGAAGGCCTGTTCATCGAACACTTCCAGGTCTTCGCCAAGCACTGGTACGGCACGCCGCGTTTCTTCATCGAAGACTGCTTCGCCAAGAAGCTCAGCGTCATCAAGGACCTCGACGTCCAGGGCGCCGCCCAGATCCGCGGCAACGTCCCCAGCGCGCTCTTGGTCTACGTGGTCCCGCCGTCAGCCGATGAGATCGAACGCCGGCTGCGCACCCGATCGAGCGATAGCGCAGACTCGATCACCCGACGCCTGCGCGCGGTCGGCGACGAATTGGCGCACTGGCGCAGCTACGACTACCTGGTCATCAACGACGACCTCGATCGTGCGACCAGTGACCTCGAAGCGATCGTGCGCAGCCATCGGCTGAAGATCGGCCGGCGCGACTGAGGGCGGAGCCCGGCGATCCGGAGGTCTCGCGCGTATTCGATCAGGTGGATTCCCGGTCTCGACTTCCGGACTTCCGGACTTCCGGACTTCCGGACCCTGATTCCATCCCGATCGCGCGCCAATCGGGGCACGGTTCGTAGTCGACGCCGGCCAGCAACAGGCCCTCGGCGGGAGCGATGTTGCCGAGCCGGCGCGCCGACCAGCCGGCGGCCATCGCGGCGCGGAAGTCGTCGGGGCGGGCGCGTCCGTGGGCGACGTGGACCATGGCCCCGACCAGGCCGCGGATCTGCTTGTAGAGGAAGCCGCGGCCGCTGATGCGCAGCGACCACTCGATCGCGTCGTCGAGGATTCGGTCGCTCCACAGCGCCGCGAGATAGTCGCGGTGCGGATCCTGCTGGTCGGTGTCGTCGTGGCGCAGGCACGCGAAACCGCTGAGGTCGTGCCGTCCCGGGATGAGCGCGGCGAGTTCGTGCAGCCGGGCAGGGTCCTGCAGCCGGCGCACCCACAGGCAGGCGCGGTCGAGGGTGGGCCGGACCGGTCGCACCAGTACGCGGTAGCGGTAATGCTTGGCGGCGGCGTTGCGGCGGGCGTCGAAGGCGTCCGGCACCCGCGCGGCGCGGCGCACGACCACGTCCTCGGGCAGTTGGTGATTGAGCGCCAGGCCGAGGACCTCGGGGTCCCAGTCGCGGGCGAGCAGGCAGTCGCCGGGCAGCGCAGCAGCAGAAACGCCCTGGTCGAGCCGGCTCGCGGGGCGGAAACCCACGCGTTCACCGGCGAGCGCGGCGAGGGCCGACTGCACCACGTCCTGCACGGTGCGCGCGTTGGTCTGGCTCTGGCTGCCCGAGAAGTCGGCGCCGTTGAACTCGAGTTCGAGCGCGTAGCGGGGCATCTATGGGAGACGGGGGACGGGGGGTTGGGGTCGGGGGTCGGTGGGGGCGGATCGCACCTGAGCGATCACGCGCCCGCCTCGTCCTCGTCGACGAAGGGGATCCATTCCTCCTCGCCGTCCTTGTCGTCGCCGCGCTCGTGCGGGCGGCCGCGACCGCCCTGGCCGGAATGGCGCCCGCCGCCGGTCTTGCCGCGGAAGCTGAAGATGTCGCGCTTGTCCGGCGCGTCGACCACCCCGCCGATCGGCCGGCGCAGCTGCTCGCGCGCCTCGAGCCAGATCTCCTGGATGTCGCGCAGTTCCTCGAGGTGGCCGAACGCCAGCTCGTGCACGCGCCACACCAGGTCGAACCCGGGGTAGGAGACGTAGCGCTTCACCCGCTTGGGACGGTGGTGGAAGAACAGCATGTAGAGCTGTCCGCGCAGCATGTCGACCGCGGCCGCGGTCAAGCGGCGCGGCAGGTCCATCGCGCGCGACAGCGAGGCGATCTCGGAGGTCACCCGGGCGGCGACGCGGTGGAAGTGGTCGACCTCGAGGTCGACGCTGTCGAGCAGGGGGATGAACAGCCCGGTCGCCAGCACCTCGATGGGGTAGTAGCGGTCGTCGGCCGCGGCGCGCTCGGCGGCGGCGAAGAAGTCGAGGACCTGGGCGAAGCCGTCCTCGCCGATGGCGTCGAGCCACTCCGGATAGATCTGGCGCAGCAGCCCGTACTCATTGAGCAGGCGCAGGCCGACGTCGCGGTTCGGCTGGAGCAGGATGCGGAAGACCTCTTCGGTGACGCGGAAGCGGCTGGCCTTGAGGATCTCGGCGGGCAGCGCGCGCATCGCCGCGTCAGTCTCGGGCTCGATGGTGTAGCCGAAGCGCGCCGCGAACTTGACCGCGCGCAGCATGCGCACGGGATCCTCCTGGAGGCGCACGCGCGGATCGCCGATGCAGCGGATCAGGTGGTCGTGCAGGTCCTTGACGCCGCCGGTGTAATCGATGACCGCGAAGTCGCGGATGTCGTAGTAGAGCGCGTTGACGGTGAAGTCGCGGCGGAAGCTGTCGCTCTCGAGATCGCCCCACTGGTTGTCGTCGTCGATGTAGAGGTCGCTGCTGCCGCTCGGCTCGACCATCGAACGCAGGGTCGCGACCTCGACGTTCTTCGATCCGAAGAACACGTGCACGATGCGGAAGCGCCGGCCGACGATGCGGCTGTTGCGGAACAGCCGGCGCAGGTCGTTGGGCCGGGCGCTGGTCGCGAGGTCGAAGTCCTTTGGGCGCCGGCCGAGCAGCAGGTCGCGGACCGCGCCGCCGACGAGGTAGGCTTCGAATCCCGCGTCCTTCAGCTTGTAGAGCACCCGCACGGTATCGGGATCGATGTCCTTGCGGCTGATGGGATGGTCTTCGCGGTGGATGATCAGCGGTTCCATGGTGCTCGTTGGCCCTCCCGTGGTTGCCCGGTGCAGCGTGCTGCGCGGGATGGCCCGGGGGGCGGGGCATGGGGTTTTGGCCGCGCTCGTCGCGGCGATACGACTGTTTATGGTCGCCTCCGGCGGCGTCCAGGGTGGTAATCGTCAACCAGCCGGTGCTCGGGGGGCGCGGCGCGAAGGTCGATCGGCCTCGCTTCGCGGGAAAAGCTCAGAATTCGCGGGAAACGATGAAGTCGGCGAGTTCAGCCAGGCGATTGCGCCCGTCGCCGGCGGGCAGGCCGCCGAGGCTGGTCTTGGCGCGGGCCACGTAGGCGCGCGCTGCGGTCAGGGCCTCGGCGATGCCGCCGAGCTCGACGATGCGCTTGCGGATCAGGGCGACGTCATTGGAATTGGCGACGCCTAGGAGCTGCCGGCCGAGCTCGTCGCGTCCCGCCCCGGCACGGCGCAGGGCGCGGATGATCGGCAAGGTAAGGCGCCCGCGCTCGATGTCGGTCGCCAGGGTCTTGCCGACCTTTTCGGGATCGGTGCTGAAATCCAAGCAGTCGTCGACGATCTGGAAAGCCATGCCGCAGCAGCGGCCGTATTCGGCGGCGGCCTGGCGCTGCGCGGGGGTGCCGGCGACAGCGCCGAGTTCGCCGGCCAGTTCGCACAGGGCCGCGGTCTTGGCGTGGATGATGCGTTCGTACTCGTCCTCGCCCAGGTCCAGGTCGCGGCGCGCGCACATCTGCTGGAGCTCGCCACGGCAGACGACATTGGTCGTGCCGGTGAGCCGGGTTGTGACCCAGGTGCGATCCATGCGCGCGACCAGATCGAAGGCGTGGGTGTAGAAGTAGTCGCCGAGCAGCACGGCGACCGCCGTGCCGTGGCGGACGTGGGCGGTGGGCATCCCGCGCCGGGTGTCGCCCTCATCGATCATGTCGTCGTGGATGAGGGTCGCGGTGTGGATCATCTCCAGCGCCGCCGCCAGGCGCAGGTGGTCCCCGGATACTTCGCCGAGGGTCTGCGCCACCAGCAGCACCAGCGCCGGGCGCAGCATCTTGCCATGGAAGCCGCCGAGCTGGGCGAGCAGCTCGGCGACGCGCGGCTCGTCGGTGGCCAATGCGCGCGCCATCTCGTCTTCGACGGTGGCGAAGTGCGAGGCGAGCCCGGCGAGGATGTCGATCTTGGTGGTCACGCGGCGCCGAGCAGCGCGCTCGGGCTCCGCATCGCGCGCAACAGGCGCAACAGGCACAGCGAGGACAGTGATCGGGGATCGTGGTCGAACCCGCAGCTGGCAGCGCGCAGCTCGCAGCGTGGCTCTCCCACCGCGCCTATCCGACCTTCACGCCGCGGGCCAGGTCGACCAGGGTGCGGCCGAGGGCTTCGACGCTGACCGGCTTGCGCACGCAATTGACGACCTGCGGGTTCAGGCGGCTGAGCTCCTCGACGCGATCGAACGGCTCGTAGGCGGAGACGACCACCACCTTGCTGTTGGCGAGCTCCGGCCGGCGCAGCAGTTCCTGGAGCACCGCGAAGCCATCCATGCCCGGCATCATGATGTCGAGCAGCATGAGCTGCGGCTTGATGGTGCCGACCACGATGCAGGTATCGACGCCGTTGACCGCCTCGTGGATCACCGCTTCGGGCAGGTAGCGCTCGACCACCTTGCGCAGCAGCAGCACCATGTCGGGGTGATCGTCGGCGATCAGCACGTGCAGCTTGTCCTTGAGCTGCTCGCGCTTGGTCGAGATCAGGTCGACATCGGGGATGCCGAAGGTCTTGCGGAAGCCTTCGAGATCCTCGGGGGTCACGCGGAAGTGGCCGCTGGGCAGGCTGTAGGCCTTGAGGTGGCCATTGACGATCCAACGGTAAACCGTGGTACGGCTTACGTTGCAGCGTTTGGCGACCTTGCCGAGACTGAGGTGGTCATCCCTGCTCATGCCAGTGCATCTTTCGTCGCATGAAGGCGTTAAGGTGGTGAACGTGGACTCATACACCGGAAGGAGCGACGCCGCAAGCTGCAACGTCGCACCCTGTTGAAACAGGACGGGGGCCAGGGGTTGGGG
>JACDEC010000225.1 GCA_013816645.1 Planctomycetota bacterium | reverse complement strand
GTCGCCAGGCGGGCGCGCACGGCTTCGCGCCGCTCGCCCGACCACAGCGTAGCCAGGTGGGCGACCAGCCGTGGGCTGTCCAACTGGTCCTGCAGGACCTCGGGGCAGACGCGCTCGCCGTGGACGATGTTGGTCAGGCCGATGTGCTCGACGCGCAGGAGCTGGCGGACCAGCCGGGCGCTCAACGGGTCGGTGCGGTAGCAGATGACATGGGGCAATCCGATGATCGCCGCCTCGAGCGTCGCGGTTCCCGAGGCGATCAGCCCGACGTGGGCGCGCGCGCAGAGCTCGCGATAGCGCCCCTCGATGAGCGGTAGGTCGCTGTGGCGGCGATAGAGGTCGCGCGGCGTCTCGGACGCCTTGGCGATCGCCGCCACCACCCGACCACCGCGTTCGGCCGCCAGCCGTGGCAGCGCGGCCTGCACGGCCTCGTCCATGACCGGCAGCAACGCTTCGATCTCCTTGGCCCGACTGCCCGGAGCCACCAGCAGCAGGCGATCGTGCGGCCGCAGTCCGAGTTCGCTGGCGATCGGCGCACAGTCCAAACCCAGCGGCACCAGGTCGGCCAGGGGATGGCCGACGAAATCGGCGCGCGCGGCGCCGAAGCGGTTGAAGAGCGCGGGTTCGAACGGGAAGAGGCAGAGCAGCCGGTCGACGCTGTGGGCGACGGCCTTGGCGCGGCGCGGGCGCCAGGCCCAGACCTGCGGGGCCACCAGGTGGATCAGGCGGGTGCCACGCTGACGAGCCTCGCCCAGCGAGCGCGCCAGGCGCAGGTTGAAGCCGGGATAGTCGACGCCGAGCACCGCGCGGGCGCGCCGATCGATCACCGCGCGGCGCAGCCGCCGTTTGAGGGCGAGGAAGGTCGGCAACCGGGCGAGGACCGGCAGGAAGCCCATCACCGCCAGGCCCTCGTTGCGCTCCTCGATCTCGCAGCCGGCGCCGGCCAGCGCCTGCCCGCCGAAGCCGGCGCAAATCAGATCGGGCAGGCGTGGGCGCAGATGCTCGACCACCGCGGCGCCGTAGGCATCGCCGGAGGCCTCTCCGGCGAGGACGAAGAGATCGCAAGGCGGTCGCAGGGGCATCCAGAGGGGATGATGGGATGCCTGGCCCGGGCCTCAAGGCGCGAGATGGGATATTGCTGTCCCGCTACGTCGCTCGACGCCCGGCGCTGACCACGACCTGCCAATCTAAAGCATCGGCGACACGGCATTTCCGGATTCACCACAGTCACGCCCGCAGCCTATTCCGTTGACGATAGGAGCGCTGCGCGATCCTCGCTCCCCTGGAGAGCCGTCATGGCGAAGTTGGTGTGCCAGTCCGGACCGTCTGCGGGACACGAGTACCCGCTGACCAAGGACGTCACCAGCCTGGGTCGGCAGAGCTCGTGCGACGTCCAGATCATGGACAGCGTCTCCAGCCGCGTGCACTGCCAGGTCCGTCGCGACGGCAAGTTCTACACGCTGGTCGATCTCAACTCGCGCAATGGCACCCACCTCAATGGCAAGAAGGTCACCGAACGCCAGCTGACCTTCGGCGACCACATCCGCGTCGGCGAGGTCGAATGGATCCTGGTCAAGGAGTCCGGCGACGTCGAACTCAAGGACCTGCTGAGCAAGTACGAGGTCGGCGAGAAGCTCGGCGAAGGCGGCATGGGCGTGGTCTACAAGGTGATCCAGAAGTCCATGGCCCGCACCGTGGCCCTGAAGATCCTCAGCCCGAAGTACGCGTCGCGGCAACGTTTCGTCGACCAGTTCATCCGCGAGGCGCGGGCCGCCGGCCAGCTCAACCACGCCAACATCATCCAGGTCCACGACGTCAGCTCCGAGAACGGCATCCACTACTTCTCGATGGAGTACGTCGACGGCCCGACCTGCATGCAGCTGCTGCGCGCCAACGGCGCGTTCACCGTCTCCGAGGCGCTCGAGATTGCGCGCCAGGTCGCGCGGGCGCTCGAATACGCGCATGAGCACCGCCTGATCCACCAGGACATCAAGCCCGACAACATCATGGTCGGCTCGAACCAGACGGTGAAGATCGCCGACCTCGGCATCAGCAAGACCTTCGACGAGGCCGAGTCCGAGGAGGGCCCCAAGCGGGTGATGGGCACGCCGCACTACATGGCTCCCGAAGCGGCGCTCGGCAAGCGCGTCGACCATCGCGTCGACATCTACAGCCTCGGCGCGACCATCTACCACCTGCTCACCGGCAAGACGCCGTTCGCCGGCACCAGCGCCACCGAGGTGCTCAAGGCGGCGGTTATGGATCCGTTGCCGGCGATCCAGGATCTCAATGCCGCGGTGCCCGACGAGGTCTGCGCGCTGGTCGAACGACTGATGGCCAAGAAGAGCGAGGACCGCTACCAGTCGGCGACCGCCGTCCTCGAGGAGATCAAACGGCTGCAGAGCGGCGGCAAGCTCGGCGCCGATCGCATACCGTCGAACGAGACGATGATCCTCCAGCGCCTGGCCAAGGGGGCGAGCTCGGCCAAGGTTGCCGGCGACCCGCCGGGAACCGCCGAGCGGCCGACCCCCGCGTCGACCACCGGCGGCAAGCGCTTCCAGGAGGCGATGACCACCGGCAGCAACCCGGTGGGCGGCATCAGCGTCGAGACGCGGGTGTTGCGCCGGGTGATCACCCTCGGCATCGCCGCGGTGCTGGTGTTCGCGCTGATCCTGGTCCTGCCGCGGCTGATGCGCAACGCCACCGCGCCGCCAGCGACGCAGCCCGGCGTCGATCCGCTGGCCGCCGGCGGCGATCCGCTCGCGCCCAGCAGCGCTGGTGACACCCCGCCCAGCGACCAAGCCTCCGCCGCCCGGGCCGTGGCCCACGCCGCGGCGTTGTCGGGCATCGAGTCGCAATTGCGCGCCAAAGGCGCCGACGCCGACCTGCCTGGCCTGCAGCGCAGCCTCGATCACGTGCTCGGCGACAACCCGTCGCCAGCTGACCGCGATCGCGCCGAGAAGCTGCGCGCGCGCCTGCGCAACGAGTTGGCCGGCCGCGAGAAGACCCAGGCCGAGGCCCGCTTCGCCGCCTTGCGCTCGGAAACCGCCAAGCTCTGCGAGGAACGCAACTACGACGTGGCGCTCAGCCGGGTCGCCGGGTCGCCCGACAAGGCCAACCAGGCGATCGCCCCGCGCTTGGGCCAGCTGAACGACGAGATCACCAAGGCCAGGGACGGGTACCTCGCCGACCTGCGCGCCCGCGTCCAGGCGTTCAGCGCCCAGAAGAACGCCTCACGGCTGAGCGAATTGCGCGACGCGCTGCCGCCGCCCCTGCTGGGCTCGAAACTCGAGCAGGAGATCGTCGCCGCGCTCGCCGCCATCGACCGCGAGGTCCAGGCCAAGCACCAGACGGTGATCAAGGAGGTCGCCGCCGACCTCGCCCGCTGGGATCTGCAGCGCGTCGAGGACCGCCATCGCAGCGAACGCCGCAGCCTCGGCGAATCGCCGAGCGGCAAGCAATTCGACGCGTACCTCGAAGCGGCGCGCAAGCTGGCCGAACTGATCACCGCCCTCGATCAGGCGATCAAGGCCGCCGGCGACGGCAAGATCCGCTTCCTGGGCGACCTGCAGGTCTGGCACAACCCCGATCTGATCGGCGCCGACCGCAACGGCATCAAGCTCGAGCTCAGCGGCGCCACCGGCGAAGTCCAATGGAAGAAGATCGAACCGGCGCAGATCCCGATGATCGCCGAACTGGTGCTCAAGGATCAGGCGGCGGGCTATCAGGCCGCGCTCGACGCCCTGGATGGCGCGCGGGCGCAGGCGGGGAAGTGAAGGGGAGGGTCCGGAAGTCCGGACTGCGGTCGCTCTGATGCCCGACACTCCCGACGGAAAATACAAAGGCACCCGAGGTCCGCAGCCGCGCCAGGGCATGGGCAAGCTGCGGCGCGCCAGCCGCAAGCCCGATACCCGGGCGTCCGGTTGGGAGCGCCACCAGGACGACGACCACTTCCTCGACCGCCACGCCCAGGTCAAGCGCGCCAGCCATCCCGGCGAGAACCTGCTCGCCCGCTTCAACCGTCTGGCGCAGGAGCACGAACAGCAGCGCGCGCTGGGCGAGGACGCCCTGGTCTGCGGCTTCGCGGGTTCGAGCATTGTCGTGCGCCTCGGCAACGGCGGCGAAATCCCGTGCGAGATGCGCCGCGCGCTGATGAAGCGGGTTTCCGGCGTGCGCAATCCGATCTGCGTCGGCGACCGGGTGCGCGTCGACCGCACCGGCACCACCCCGGTGATCAACGCGCTCCACCCACGCACCAGCCTGCTCGCCCGGACCGACAGCCACAACAAATCGCTGGTCCACGTGCTGTGCGCCAACGTCGATCGCCTGGTCGTGGTCTCGTCGCTCGCCGACCCGGTCTTCAAGCCGGCGTTCGTCGACCGCTACCTGCTCATCGCCCTGCTCAACGGCATCCCGCCCACCGTGGTGCTCAACAAGCGCGACCTCGGCGACGCCGAGCCGGCGGCCGCGCTCTACCGCGACCTCGGTCATCCCGTCTTCACCACCGACGCGCGCCACGACGGCGCCAGCGCCGCCCTCGATGAACTGCGCAATCACCTGCGCGGCGCGATCACCGTGTTCGCCGGCCAAAGCGGGGTCGGCAAATCGAGCCTGATCAACGCGCTCTACCCGCTCACCGAGGCGCGGGTCGGCGTGGTCAGCGGCGGCACCGGGCTCGGCCGCCACACCACGACCTCGGCGCGCGGCTACGCGCTGCCCGATGGCGGCACGCTGATCGACACGCCCGGCATCAAGGAATGCGGCATCACCGGTCTGAACGCACTCGATGTCGCCCTGCTCTACCCCGACCTCGCGCGCTGGCACCACCAGTGCCGCTTCAACGACTGCACCCATCGACACGAACCCGGCTGCGCCGTCCAAGCTGCGGTCGAGCGCGGCGAGATCGCGGCCAGCCGCTACTTCAGCTATCGCGCGATCGTCGAGGAGGATCTCGGGCTCGGCGGCTAACAGGTTGCCGAGAGAGCCTCCTGCGGGTCCGGGGACGCAGTCCCGGGACCAAAGAGTCCATAGCTACGGATTTCGCACGTCGCGGGCCCCGCGCTTGCCCGCGCATCCCCACGCCGGATCGTCCCGCGGACTCAACACCGTCACCCCGCCACGGTAGAACCTCGCCCCTCCGATGAGCGACCAGACCACCTCAGCGACCCCACCGCACGCCTCGCTGCGCGTCCTCTCCGGCCCTTCGGCCGGCAGCAGCATCCGCCTGACCGGGCGCGTCGTCATCGGCCGGGGCGACAGCGCCGATCTGGTGATCGACGACGGCAAGCTCAGCCGCGAGCACATCGAAGTCGCGCCCGTGCAAGGCGCGTGGCGCATCACCGATCTCGGTTCGCGCAACGGCACCTCGGTGAACGGCGACAGGCTGAGCGGCCCGCAGGTGCTCGCGCCCGGCGACCGCATCGCCATCGGCCTGGTCGAGATCACCTATGTGCACGAATCGGCGCCACCGTCCCGGCTGCGGGTGCTGGTCGGCGCGCGGGCCGGGACCGAATTCCCGCTCACCGGCCAACGCACCACCATCGGACGCGGCTCCGAGGCCGACATCGCGCTCGATGACGGCAGCGCCAGTCGCGAGAACAGCGCAATCGCGCTGGTCGACGGGATCTGGCGCATCACCGACCTCGATTCGCGCAACGGCACTGCGCTGGCCGGCGACCGCCTGCCCGCCGATCGGCCGACCCGGCTGTGGGCCGGCGCGCCGCTGCGCATC
>JACDEC010000224.1 GCA_013816645.1 Planctomycetota bacterium | reverse complement strand
GGCGTGGAGGCCAGCGCCACCGCGGGCAAACGGTAGACTGTCGCGCCCGCGCGCAGCGCCCACGGATCACCCGCGGGCTCCAGGGACCGCGGAGTCGCCACGCCGACGCCGAGACCGAGCACGGCGAATCCGCTGACATGCAGGCACAACGACACGACCATGCCCCGAGCGCGCGCCCAGGGCGTCGACGCTGCGCGCACGCGGCGGGCCGCACCACGTGCCGAATCCAGGCACGGGCGCAGCGGGTGGGCAAGGGCAGTCACGACGAGTCTCCGACCTAGAGCCGCGCGCCCACGGTCAGCACCAGGTTGAGCCCGGCGCCATCGGTCGCCGATCCGGGCACGCGGTAGGAATGATCGAGCACGTTCTCGACCGCGCCGGTCGCGAACAGCGCGCCGTCGGCGCTGCGCCAACCCACCAGCCAATCCAGGACCGCGAAGCCGGGCATCGCGCCGGCGGGACCGCCCTTGGCGGCGAAGGTGAGATGTCGGCGATCGCTGGCATCGCCGGGGCCGACCTCGTCGTAGCGGTCGCTCCAGCGCACCTGGGACGCGGTCCACCACGCGCGTTGCAGCTCCCAGCGCAGCCCGGCGTGGCCGAAGCAGCGGTTGGCCTTGGAGATGTGCACCTCGTCGACGCCTCCGCCGGGCTGCGACAGGTCGGCCTCGCCGCTGACGTAGCTGGTCGCCTGGTAGCCGACCAGGCGATGGCCGCTGGGCAGCAGATCGCCGGTGGGGATCGTCAGGTCGCTGGCGATCTCGCCGCCGACGAGCAGCGCGCGCTCGGCGTTGCCCGCGGTGGGATTGCCCGGGCCCGCGGGGTAGATGGGCTGGATCAGGTCGTCGATGCGGGTGGCGAACACGGTGAAGCTGGCGCTGCCGGGATCGCCGGCGTACTTCGTGCCGATCTCGGCGGTGTAGCTGCGCTCGGGATTGAGTTCGGGATTGCCCTGGATCTGCAGGCCGCTGCTGCCGCGATCCTGGACGCCGGCCAGGTTGGACAGATTGGGCGCGCGGAAGCCGCTGCTCAACCCGGTGAACAGCATCACCTCGTCGCTGGCGTCGAAAGCCAGGCGCAGGTTGCCGGTCACCGCCTGGGCCGAGTCGCTGAAGTCGGCGGTGAAGGCGGGATTGTTGTTGCCCGCCGTCCCGTCCAGGCCGTCGAAACCGGCGCGGCTGTCGCTGACCGTGAAGTCCCAGGCGTTGCGATCGAAGCGCACCCCGGCGAGCAGCGACCAGCGCGACGCGAAGCGCCAGAGGTCCTGGGCGTAGACGCCAAGCGAGGTGTACTCGGCGTCGTCGGGCACGGTGGTGTTGCCGGGGTTGGCGCTCTGCGCGACGTTGCGCACGCCGTTGTCGAAGCGCGTGTAATCGTTGTCGGTGCCTTCGCGGTACCCCGAGGCCCCGTAGGTGAACTGGTGCGCGGCGAGCGACGAGGTCAGCTGCAGGTCGAGGCCGTAGGCGGTGATGACGTCCTCGTACTGCTCGACGCGGTCGACCGCGGTGACGATGCGCTCGCGGGTCTGGTCCTCGGCGTGCTCGTGCATCGACAGCGTGGTGCGGATGCGGTCGAACGGACCCGCGGCGCGCAGTTCGTGGCGCGCGTGCGCGTAGGTGAAGAGCTGGGGATCGTAGAAGCGGGCGATGTTGTTGACGTTGCCGCTGTTGGCGGCGTAGCCGTCGGGCCGGGGCGCGTCGTTCTGCCGGCTCTGGCCGGCCGCGAGTTCGAAGCGCTGGTCGGCGACGCCCAGGTAGGCAGCGCGCGCCGCCCAGTCGATCTGCTCGTAGGACGTGTTGGGGATGGTGTCGTCCGAACGCGGCGGCGTCAGGTGATCGCCGGAGTCCTTGCCGCCCTCGAGGTCGTGGTAATCCGCGAAGCCGCCTTCCACGGTGTAC
Organism: Planctomycetota bacterium; assembly: GCA_013816645.1. GTDB lineage: Bacteria > Planctomycetota > UBA11346 > UBA11346 > UBA11346 > JACDEC01. The sequence goes on along the minus strand of JACDEC010000224.1, from coordinate 3,861 downwards.
GCCCAGTCGCCGGCTTCGCCGTCGAGGCCGGCCGCGGTCGACCAGCCCTCCGCCGTCGAAACGCGGCCCCGCACGTAGGGCGAGAGCGGCTTGCCGACCCCGCGCCCGGCGGGAGCCAGGCGGTAGTCGATCGCGCCGGTCAGCGCGTCGCTGCCCAGGGTGGTCGAGCCGCTGCCGAGGATGACGTCGACGTCGCCCACCGACTGGTCGGCGACCAGCGCCGAATATTGGTTGGCCCCCGGCCGCATCATCGCGTGCGACAGGCGCATGCCGTCGAGCAGCAGCAGCGTCTGCTCGCCGGTCAGGCCGCGGATGAACGGGCTGGCCTGGTTGGGCGCGGTCTTCTGGACGATGACGCCGGGCGTCAGGCTGATGCGATCGGTGAGCGTGCGCCCGGCGCTGCGGTCGAGTTCGGCGCGGTCATGATGATGGATCGCGTAGGGCTGATCCTCGGGAGCGGCCTCGAGGCGGGTGGCGGTGACCACCATCTCGGGGACGGTGGCTGGCGGAGCGGTCGCCTCCTCGCCGGGCAGGGCGGCGATCACGGCGAGGGTGGGGACGAGCAATAGGCGGCGGGCGGGCATCGGCGGTCCTCGTCCGGGACCATGCCGAGGCGGGGACCGGCTGCAGCGAGGTCAGCGCCCGGTTCCTGGGCAGGCGCTGAGCAGCATGAAGATTGCGTGAATACCGCCTGAGCATCGCCGGCGTCGGCGAAACTTCAGGCCGAGCTGGCCGGGCGCGCGAAGACCGGGCGACCCGGCGTCGCCGCAGCCGGCTGGGGAGCCTGCCGCCCGCCGAGGGCGGTGCGCCCACGCCCACCGGTGACCAGCGCATAGGCGCCGGGGACGAAGCGCTGGGCGAGGACCGCGCCGCCCACGCAACCGGTCAGCACGATCACCGCGGTGGCGATGAAGGCGGCGAACAGCGCGTACTGGCCGTCGCCGAGCACCGCGACCAGCGCCTTGAGCACCAGGGTGTCGGCCGGCACGTGCGCGACGTAGATCAGGAAGGTGTAGCCGCCCAGGAAGCGCAGCGTCGGCGCGGCGTGGCTGGCCCAGATGCGCGGCGCGACCCGGTCGTACAGCGTCCACAGCGCGAGCAGACCGATCAGGATGGCGGTGTTGTAGAGCCCGGGCTGCAGCTCGCCGCGGGTCAGCACCCACCAGGTGTTCGCCGAGATCAGCGCCAGCCAGGTCGCGACCGCGACCGCGACCTGGCCGCTGGTCGCGGTCAGGGTCGGCTTGTGGATCGCGATCCATGCGCCGATGCCGAAGAACAGCACGCCGCGGATGTCGCGGACTTCGAACCAGGCCTGCTGGTACCACCAGCAGGCGATCGCGGCGAGGATCGCGGCACCGATCCAGCGGTTGCGCATCGCGAGATGGACCAGCGGCGCGGCGGCGACCAGCAGCAGGAGATCGCGCAGGAACCACAGCTGGTGCGCGACCGGGTTCCAGAGCAGGCGGTCGGCGAGCTCCCATCCGCGCAGCGCCAGCAGCGATTCGCTGAAATAGCCCTGCAGCGGCGGGACCGACTGCAGGCCGGCGACCAGCGCGAACGAGCTCAGCGCCCAGAACAGGAACGGCACCCCGACCGTGCGCATACGCTTGCGCAGGTCGGGCCACCAATCGCCGAGCCCGGGCGCGCGCGTGAACAGGATCCACGCCGAGAGCATGAAGAAGAACGGCGTCGACACCCGCGCCAGGCCGAACTTGATGAAGTCCTGGACCCCGCAGTTGAACAGCGCGCCCGACTGGTGCGCGACCTCGGCGTACGAGGTGTCGATGGTGTAGGCGTGGTTGCAGGTGACCAGCACCGCGCAATACAGCGACATCAGCGTGATCTTGTCGCTCAGCCGCTGGTCGATCGGGGACGGCATGACGGGGCTCCGGGCAGGTGGACGACGGCGCGCGCCAGGCGCGCCGCCGGATCAGGCTTCCATCGCGTAGCGCAAGGGGTGCTGCTCGCGGTCCACGAGCAGGTCGAAGCGGCAGTGCGGGCAGCGCACGGCCTCGTGCGCGTGCAGCGCGTGCAGTTCGCGCATCCCCCACTCCAGCCGACCCTGGCAGCCCGGGCAGCGCTGGGGCGGGTCGAGGTTCAGTTCGCAGGCCAGCATGAACACCCGTTCGGCCCAGGACGGCCGGTAGTTGAGTTCCTTGTCGAGCACGGTCATGGCGCTCAGGTCCCGGTCGTGGCGTCGGCATCGGCGCCGACGCTGACCATTCGCGTCTCGAGCAGCGTGCGGCAGCGATCGGTGCACACCGACACGCGTTCGATCTCGCCGGCCAGGCGGCGCCGGGTCGCGGGATAGCGGCAGGCGCACACCCGGCAGGTCAGAACCTGCTGATCGTCGTGGTAGAGTTCGCTTTCGCTGTCCGACATGTCCAATCCCTTCAAATCCATTTCCGAACCATTTTTCCGAACGCTCGACGTCGCCGAGCAGGTCGACGCCTACGCCGGATGGTAACGCGTACACACGCGGGAAAGCCTTAGTAGGTACGGCGTTTTACAGCCGCCTGGTGGGTTGCTGGAGGGGAATGGGGTCGCGGCTGGGTTGCGATCCGTTCGGATCCGCTATCAACCATGCGCGACGCGGAGGGCTCACGCCCTCCTGCATCCTCTGTCGCCCCCTTCGGGGGCTGGGTTCCTGTGCGTTTTTTCCGGGGGCTCACGCCCCCGGCTACGGCCTGTCGCCCCCTTCGGGGGCTGGGGTATGGGCGTGTCTTACCCGGGGCTTACCGCGAAATTTTGCCTCCGGCACGGGTTGTCGGCCGTCCGGGGACTGGGGTCCTGGGCGTCCTCTCGGGGGTCGCTTCGCGAACCAGTACGTGACGCCATGCGCATTCAGGCAATAGCGGTGATCGATCACCCCTACCTGTGGAGCTCCCATGTCCGCCTTGTACCCGAGCATGCTGCTGCTCGCCGTCTCCCTCGCGACCACCGTGCACGCCGAATCCTTCACCATGGCCGCCGATGGCCGCTTCGTGTCGAGCGAGCGCAAACTGGTGCTGGCGCGCGAAGACTACACTGCGACCTACCAGATCGGCTTCGGGGGTGAGCAGCAGCGCGTGCAGTTCATCGGACCGGTCTTCCCCGGCTATGCGCTGCCCACTTCGGGGACGGTGACGGTCCACAAGACCAAGCCTTCGGTCACCGATGTGCAACCGGTAGCCAGCCCCAAAGGCACGGTGACCAAGCGCATGGACCTGGTGAACGGTTCGATCGTCACCGAGGTCACCTACGCCGTCGCCAAGACGGATTCCAAGGAGAACCCAGCGTTCCGCATCATCCTGCCGCTCAAGCCGTTCGCCGGCAACGACGCCATCTGCAATGGCTTGAAGGTCGCGATGCCACTGGAGAAATCCGCGAACTACACTCTGGCCAGCGGCACCGAACTCACCGAGTTCCGGCTGGGCACCGGCGATGGCCAGGAACTCGGCATCCGGCTGCTGTCCCCGCACGAGGGCGTCCACCTCGCCGACTGCCGTCACCACCCGACGCCGGAGCAGTCGCTGCACCTGTGGATCGCGATCAAGGACGGCACGCTGCGCTACCAGACCTGCCTGCTCGCCGTCGGCGAGCCGTTCCCGCGCGTCGACGCGAAGAAGCGTTGAGTTCCAGGGGCTCCGCCCCCCGTGCCCCCCGACCTTTGTCGCCCTTCATCCTGGCTGCAAGCAGCCAGGATGTTGTGCGGATGGGCTGCGCCCATTGTATCCGCAAAAGCAGGGCTCGGCGGTCGTTGGCGGCGGTGCCGCCGGTAGTGGCTGCACCCAATGGCGCCGCTATCAGCCGCGCGGCCAAGGCGGACGACCCGCCGCGCTCCTCGTGGAGCGCAAGGGGAGTCCAACGCCGGCCCCGCGG
>JACDEC010000223.1 GCA_013816645.1 Planctomycetota bacterium | reverse complement strand
CAACAGCGATGGCCGGCAGTTCAGCGGACCGATTCCCCGCCCAAACTCCGTTTGCCGCCGCCAAGACCCCATAAACAGCCCCAGGACCGTGTTAGGGAGTTTCCAACACCCTCTAACTGGCCAAATGGGTTGGCCAAACACCCCTAAACCATGTTAGGCCGAACAAGTTGATGCACGCGATTACTGCACGCTTGACCATCGCTTACTCTTTTATTTTAAACGTGTGGTTTGTCGCGGCCCTCGCTATACATGACCACAGCGGCTATATGGCCAGGCTTGTCCCAGCAGTCATCGCCTCGCTCATCTTTCTTTCTCTCGTTCTTGCTGCCTTACTGTGCTTACGCAGTTTTCGTGTTCAATATTGGCCGTACCTAACGTTTTCAATCGTGATAAATCTTGTCGGTATCGCCGTTTGCCCGATGCTTGCCATGATCTCATGATTCGGTCTAACCAGTCGCTGATCGGGAGAACCTGTCATGCCGACGCGAACGGTCGCACATCTTCCAATTGCCCACCACGATACTGGCGGGACCATCGCTGATCCGGCCATGGTCCCCGATGCCTCTGTCGTGTTAGCCCACTGCCGGCGCTCACCATGACAAAGGGTGAACGCGCTATCCTATGGGGTAGCCTGATCCCATCCCTGGTCGTTCTGGGCATTTCGCAGCTAATTGAATGGGGCGATCGCAGCTGGGGCGCCCTTGGTGTCGGCCTGGGATATAATCCTCTAGCCAATGTGATCATCGCCGTGATCGCTTCGGTAGTCATGCTCACTGTACGTTCGCCCAACAATCCAATATCGGTTAAACATGGATTAGCATCCAGTCTTGGGATACCTGGGGCTGCCTGTGGATTAAACTTCATCTCCCTTGGTGTTATGGGAATTCACGGATGTTGACCAGCTGCCTGACTTCAAGTTTGAAGTGCAACAACCGTGATTAATTCGCATAGCACTCCCTAGGCTTCCTGTATCCCAAGCGCTTTCTTGGTCGATCGTTCTGTTGTCCAGCGATAGCCTCGCACCGTGCCGCGGTCAGGTGCCTCATCGATGTGCCTTTCGGCAGGTATTGGCGGATCAGTCCGTTGATGTTCTCATTGGTTCCCCGTTCCCAGGAATGGTATGGGTACGCGAAATAGAACCTGGTTCCCGTGGCCAGTTCGATGTCCTTATGGCCATGAAACTCAGTGCCGTTGTCTGACGTGATGGTCTTCACCCGCCTGGGCTTCCGGTTGATCAGGTCGATGGCCTCCCGGTTGGCCGCTACTCTGGCTGTCGTGATCGTTATGGTATCCTGCGCAGACATCCGCCGTGAACATGACGATGACCTGGGAGGCGCGACAGCCATCTTCGAATTGCCTTGGCGACATCGTTGTTGATTCACCATTCGGTGGTCCTGCATTGGTTTACAGCATCAGGAAGGATAGCCGGAGCAACATCTCGCCCCCCTGCATCTACTGGCACTTCCGGCCATTTCGCATGGTCAGATTCCTGTTCGGCTGAACATCCGACTTGCTGACTACGTTTTATCAGCGATCACCCGGAGCAGGGAGTACCAGCCATGGGGTTTTTCGGCGCACCGAAACGCAGACCGTCCGCTCGTCGCCCCCGTCGGGACAACGTCCGGCCGACTTCATCGAACGCCCAGGACGCCGCCAGACTGGATTACGACACGCTCGTCGCCAGAGCCTTGAACGAGGCGGGACTCATCCTCGGGACGCTGGATGGCGTGGTCGGCTTCGCCGAGTCGGAGTGGTCGGTCGACCAGACCCAGGGCGTCATCCAATTCAAGAATCGGAGCAAGGGCACCAGCGCGTCCGGCGCCGTTCAGATCGTCGGGTCCTACCTGCCGGAGAAACGCTCGTGGCTGTGGTCCTGGGCCAAGCCGTCGATCGATGCCAAACTGACCAGGAACGCCCTGCAGGTCAAAAAGTACGGCGAACGCAACGGCGTACCGCATCTCGTGACTCCGTCGCTGACCTGCGAACCGGATGCCGCCTGGGAACTGGGCGCCATCGCCTGCGTGCTGGCCGGCGATCAAGGCGTGTATCGCGGTGATGCCGATGGCACGAAGATGGTGATGAACTTCGGCAACCTGACGATCCGCAAACTCTAGCTGGTCAGACGTCAATCGTGAGGACGATCCCATGACCATGAAGATCCAACCGCTGCTCCACGCCTTGATCTTCGCGATCGTCGTCCAGGTCCTGGCGTACTTGGTCTGCGATTCCGTCCTCGATGTCGGCAAGACCTTCCTGATCCGTTGGAACCTCAGCCTCGTGCTCCTGACGTTGGTCGCGACGCAGTTCGCCGTCGTCGGCCACAACCTCCAGACCGGCAACGTGTCCCCGGTGTTCACCCGTCCGCGAACCGGTCGTGCGCTCTTCGCGCTGTCCTCACTGATCGTGCTGGGAGTGATGCCCGCCCTGCTGTGGTTCGCCTGGGTGTGCTTCACGCGACCTGAGGCGGTGACCGTGAAGCGAAGTGCCCGATAGAAGCGAAGCTCTCGATAGAAGCGAAGCGCCCGATAGGCGTGCCGCACGTCGACGCGTGGGAAGCCGCTGGCCACGCTGGCGACGATCACACCGGAGGCCGTCGCGTCGATCGCCGGTTCGATTGCGCGTCGCGCTGATCGCTCACCGCGCGACCGTCACCGTGTGACTCAAGCCGCTGCGCGTCGCGGGCTGCGTGTCCGCACAGCGACCTGCATGCAACCCGCTGTCGCCACGGTGGATCGCATGTCAGCGTGATTTCGGCACGGGTTCGCCCGCCGCAACGATTGCGCCAGATTTCCCGGTTCCTGCCGGCGGATGATCCGTGGAGTCGGTGACAATCCCCGTGGTCGGGCATCAGCGGGGCGTCCCCCCACTCCTCCCCCCATTCCTCTGACCGGAGATTCCCATGCGCCCAACTGCCGCTGATGCGCCAAAACGGCTGCCTACCTGCGCCCCGCGCCGTTTGCTCCTGGCGATGCTCGGCCTGTGCCTGTGGGCCAGCGCGGGATCGCTGGGTGCTGAGGAATGGCGCAACCCGGTGATGTACGCGGTGATGGCCCAGGCGCAGGCCAACGAGAACCCGCGCTCGATCACGCTCTCGTGGGCGTGGGATAGCCACGGCACGGGATTCCGCATCGCGCGCAAGGCGGCGACTGCATCCACTTGGAGTCCGGTCGCCACGCTCGGCGCCGCCGCCACATCCTGGACCGACAGCAACGTCCAGACCAATACGCTCTACGACTACCAGATCATTCGCGACCTCGATGTCCCGGCCTATAACGGCAGCGGGTTCGTCGCCGCCTATGGCTACCTGCGCGCCGGCATCCGCATCGCTGCGGTCGAACAGCGCGGCGCCATCGTGCTGATCGTCGACGCCTCGCAGGCCTCGTCGCCGCTGCTGGTCGATCGATTGGTACGGTTGCAGAACGACCTGATCGGCGACGGCTGGCGGGTGATCCGCCACGACGTCCAGCCCACCCTACCGGTGGCGCAGGTCAAGGCGCTGATCCAGAGCGCCTACAACGCCGCGCCGGCCGAGGTGCGTTCGGTCCTGCTCTTCGGCCACATCGCGGTGCCGTATTCCGGTGACGCCGAGAACAAACCCGATGGCCATGAGGAGCACTCGGGTGCGTGGCCGTGCGACGGCTACTACGGCGACGTGGTCGGTGGCCAGCTGTGGACCGACAGCACCGCCAGCACCGCCTACGCACCGGGTTCCCACTATCCGAACAACGACAACGAACCCGGCGACGGGAAGTTCGACCAGAACACCTTCCCCAGCGCGGTGGAACTCGCGGTCGGACGCGTCGACCTCTGGGATATGCCGGCGTTCGGCAAGAGCGAGGCGGCCCTGCTCGCCCAGTACCTCGACAAGGACCATGCCCATCGCCACGGGGCGCGCGTGCTGCAGCGCCGGGCGATGCTCGACGACAGCCTCGGCGAGTGGGGCGGCTGCGCCTTCGTCGCCAGCGGGGCCCGCGCGTGGTCGACGATCGTCGGTGTGGACAACGTGGTCGGCGACTACTTCATGAACGCGCTGCCGACCCAGGAATACCTGCTCTATCGCGGCTGCGGCGGCGGCAATATCGACAGCATGATGCAGCACCGGGGATCGCAGTTCGATGTCACCACCGCGAAGTTCGCGGAAGTCGACCCCAAGGCGGCCTTCTACATGATGGGCGGCAGCATCTTCGGCGACTGGAACATGAAGAACAACCTGCTGCGCGCGCCGCTCGCCACCACCACCTACGGTTTGACGTCGTGCTATTCATTGTGGCCGGCCTGCTTCCTGCACACGGCCGCGCTCGGCGGTCCGGTGGGCGAGGCGATCCAGGAGACCCAGAACAACACCACCTTCGACCTGCCCTGGCCGCAGAATTATCTGCAGCGCAACATCCACATCGCCTTGATGGGCGATCCGAGCCTGCGCCTGTTCGCAGTCAAGCCGGCCAGCGGCCTGAACCTGGCGCGCAACGTGCAGAACAACCCGGTGCTGACCTGGAACGGCTCGTCCGATGCGACCAGCGGCTACCAGATCTACCGCTCGACCAGCGCGGCCGGCCCGTTCGTGCGCCAGGCATCGACCAACGCCGCCTCGTGGACCGATACCGGCGCGACCAGCGGAACTTACACCTACCAGGTCAAGGCGGTGAAGCTCGAGACCACGGGCAGCGGGACCTTCCTCAACACCAGCCAGGCGATCTCGGTGACCACCGGGACCACGAGTACGCTGCCGCCCCCGGCGCCTGCGCCGAATCAGCCGCCGGTGGTCGGCGCTGGTTCCGCCCAGTCGATCACCCTGCCCACGTCCAGCGTCACGCTCACCGGCACGGCGTACGACACCGACGGTACGGTCCCCAACGTGATGTGGACCAGGATCTCCGGACCCCAGGCGACCATCGTCTCGCCCTACAGCCGGACCACGCGCATCGATGGGCTGGTCGCCGGCAGCTACGTCTTCCGCTTCAGCGGCTGGGACAACCTCGATGCCGGCAACTCCGCGGACGTGACGGTAACCGTGCATCCCGCGGCGACGACCAACCAGGCGCCGGTGGTCGACGCCGGTCCCTACCAGACGGTGACCATGCCGACCACCAGCGTGACCCTGGTCGCCACCGCAATCGACAGCGACGGCACCATTCCGAACGTGTTGTGGGGACAGATCGAGGGCGCTGCGGCGACCATCGTCTCGCCGTACACGCGCACCACCCGCGTCGACGGCCTGGATGTCGGCAGCTACGTGTTCCGGTTCCGGGTCTGGGATGACCAGGATGCCAGCGCCTGGTCGGAGGTGACGGTCACGGTGCAGCCCGCTGCCGCCGGGATCGTCGCGGGTTCCTCCTACGTGCTGACCGCGCAGTGCAGCGGCAAGGCGCTGGAAGTCGGCGGCTCGGCGGTGCACGACGGCGCGTCGATCAATCAATGGAGCACGCACGGCGGAATGAACCAGCAGTGGCGCATGGTCGACGCCGGCGACGGCTACTGGCAACTCGTCGCCCGGCACAGCGGCAAGGCGCTCGACGTGTCGGGCTCGTCGCTCGCCAGCGGCGAGAAGGTCCACCAATGGGCAGCGCACACCGGTCACAACCAGCAGTGGCGCATCGAACCCGCCGGCGGCGGCTTCCACACGCTGCGCGCCCGGCACAGCGGCAAGTGCCTGGATGTCGCCTGGGCGTCGACCGCCGACGGCGCGGCCATCCAGCAATACGACGGCAACGGTGGCGCCGCCCAGCGTTGGAGCCTGCAGCTGTGCAGCGACATCG
>JACDEC010000222.1 GCA_013816645.1 Planctomycetota bacterium | reverse complement strand
AGGGTCTCGCGGATCAGGCGCTGCGCCTCCTCGGGCCACTCGGCGAGATCGCGGATCAGGCCGATCTCCTGCTCGCGGTTGTCTCCGACGATCCAGCGCAGGCTGATGTAGCGGTCGGGATGCCGCACCGGCATGCAGCGCAGAGCGAAGACGCCATCGTAGGTGGTTTCGCCGTCGATGGAGATGTGCAGGGCCTGGCGGTCGTCACGGGCGATGCGGGTGAATTCCGGTTTCAGCCAGCGCGGGCGGTGGCCGGCGATCGCCCCCAGTCCGCTCGGCGCGACGCTGCCGTCATCGCTGCGATCGTGCGCATGCTTCTCCTGCTCGACCAGGGCGTCGATCGAACCTTCGTCGGCAGATCCCTGGATGCGCACCAGACGGGCGTAGCGCCCGCCGAGCTGCATGAGTTCGGCGTGCGAGCCCTGCTCGGCGATGCGCCCGTCGTCGACGACCAGGATGCGGTCGCAGGTGCGCAGCGTGCTCAGGCGATGGGCGATGATGATGCTGGTGCGACCCTTGACCAGTTCGCCGAGCGCGGTCTGGATCGCCAGTTCGGACTCGCTGTCGACGCTCGAGGTCGCCTCGTCGAGGATCAGGATGCGCGGCTCGCAGAGCAGGGCGCGGGCGATCGACAGGCGCTGGCGCTCGCCGCCGGACAGGCCCGCGCCGCGCTCGCCGACCCAGGTGTCGTAGGCCTGCATCTGGCGCATGATGAAGTCGTGGGCGTTGCCGGCGCGGCTGGCGGCGATGACGTCCTCGATCGCCGCGTCGGAACGTCCGTAGACCAGGTTGTCCCACAGCGTGCCGCGGAACAGGAACGGCTCCTGCAGCACCACGCCGATGCTGCGGCGCAGGTCCTGCATGCGCATCTCGCGGACCTCGACGCCGTCGATCAGCACCTTGCCCTCGTCGACGTCGTAGAAGCGCGAGATCAGGTTGATCACCGTCGACTTGCCCGAGCCGCTGCGGCCGACCACGCCGATCATCTCGCCGGGTTTGATGTGGAAGCTGACGTTCTTGAGGATCGGCGATTGCCGGCTGTAGCCGAACGTGACGCCCTGGAACTCGATCTCGCCGCGGACCTGCGGCAGGGTGACGGGCTGGCGGCTCTCGGGGATGGCGATCGGCGTGTCGAGCACCTCGAAGATGCGGTGCATCTGGGTGCTGAACTGGGTCAGCCACGAGGTCAGGTTGGTCAGGCTCGAGAGCGGCCCGTAGAACAGCCCGAGGTAGCTGAAGAACGCGATCAGCGTGCCCAGGCTGATACCGGCGGCGGTGTCCGGAGAAGCGCCGCCGGCCAGCGCGGCGTTGCTTTCCAGCACCTTGACGCCGCCGACGTACCACACGATCCAGCCGCCGACGCCGAAGATCAGGCCCATCAGCGGGTAGAACGTCGAAGCCGACGCGTCGACGCGCAGCCGCGCGTCGCGCAGGGTCTCGGACGAGGCGGTGAAGCGCTTGAGCTCGCGGTCCTCCTGGGCGAACGACTTGACCACGCGGATGCCGCTGAGCAGGCCGTTGAGCATGCCGGCTTGGCGCGACGAGCGATCCCAGAAGCGCTGGTAGTGCGGGTAGACGTAGCGGTAGAAGACCAGGGTGCCGGCGATCACGAACGGCGCCGGGGTCAGCGCCCACAGCGCGAGCTGCGGCTGCAGGCTGTACATCGAGATCGCGGCGAGGATCACCATCAGGATCTGCATCAGGAAGCCGGCGATCAGCTGGGCCATGAAACCCTGCACGGCTTCGGTGTCGTAGGCGACCCGCCCGACCAGCGAGCCCACCGACTGCTTGTCGTAGTAGGCCAGGCTGAGCTGCTCGAGGTGGGCGACCAGCTTGGTGCGGATGTCGAACGAGATCGAGGTGCCGACCCGGCTGGCGATGCGGCCGTTGGCGATGGCGCAGACCGCGCGCACGATCTGCGCGAGCGCGTAGGCGGCGACCACCACCAGCAGCAGGTGGGTGGGCTGGGTCAGGTGCTCGAGGAAGGCGAAAGGCTGGGCCATGCCCGCGGTCTTGGGGTCGAGCACGTGGTCGATCAGGTACTTGATCAGCCGCGGCGCGATCATGTCGAGCGCGACGGTGGCGAGCAGCAACACCATCATGGCGAAGGCCGCCGGCCAGTACGGGCGCATCAGCTGCATGACCCGTGACAACGCCGCACCGTGCTTGACCGCGAACGGCGAGAGCTGCCCGGGGTACTCGAGGACGATGCCCGAGATCGCGCAGCGCCGCGGATCGACCTCGTCCTCGGGCGTGAGTTCGACCGCCTTGCCCTCGCGCAGGTCGCCGAGGCGTTTGGCGAGACGGCCGAAATGGTACTTCTCGCGATTGCTGTAGCGCACCACGTCGAGCCAGATGCCGCCGATCTTGGCCTGCAGCAGGCCGGAACCGTACACCGCGACGGCGCGGAACTCGGCGATCTCGCTCAGCGCCACCGCCAGCGAGGGCGGACGCGGTTCGCCCTCGTCGAACACCCACAGCGTCGTGCGCGTGGCAACCACCCACTGGCGCAGGTAGGCGCCGGTGAGATTGATGTCGGTCGCGATCGCCAGGACCGCGTCGCGTGGATCCGCGCCGACCGACGCGAGCGCAGCGACGATCGGCCCGGGGAGCTCGCTGCGCAGGCGTGGCGGCGCGACGTTGCCTGCTGGTGATGGGGCGCCATGGAGTTGGAGCACGGTCGTCCTTCCGGAGGAGGAAGCTGACACGAATGAAAGTCTTCGCCGATCGAACGGCGAACGCCGCGACGCGGAATGCGTCGAGCGCGGGGACTGATGGATTGGAGGGGAGCTGCGTCGGGCTAGGCCCGATCAGCGGCTCAATGCGAAGACCGCGTCTCGCGACGGGTCAGGTCGGGCAGGGACCCGGACCGAATTGGTGGATCGCGGCGGCGCGGTGCCGGAGGGTCGAATGAGACGACAACGGATAAACAGCGCGCGTGGTCATGGCTCACCTGTGCGGGTGCAGACGGTGCATCTGATAACCGTCGGCGGGCGCCGGGCAATCATGTCGCGCTACGCGAATGCCGCGCCATGGCTGAAGCATACCGTGCAAAGCACGTCCGGAGCGAAACTTGTAACGCCGCGGCCATCCCATTCATGCGCGCGGGGTCTCGGATTGGGCGAAGGCTGCGCCGCGCGTCGCCGCGGTTTCACGGATGCTCGCGGCGTCATGCACGATCGGCAGTTCGCTCGCGTGCTCGAGCACGTCACCAGGACTGAGCGTCGCCGCATACGCCGGCGGCAGAATGCCGGCCTGGCCGTTGTAGGTGGCGCCATCCGGGAAGTACGCCGCGGTCATCGCCCGTCGCCAGCGCGGCGTCATGTTGGCGCCGGCACCGTGCGCGGTCAGTCCGTTGTGGAAGCTGGCGCTGCCCGCGCGCATCGGCGCGGCCACCGGTTCGATCGAGGCCAGTTCGGGATACATCGCGAACAGCGCGGCCATGTTGACGTCGATGCCCGGGCCGCGGAAGTCGACCATGCGGTGGCTGCCGGGCAGGAAGTAGAGGCAGCCGTTCTCGTAGGTCGCGTCGTCGAGCGCCACCCAGGTCGAGATCGCGTCGCGCGTCGAGAACGGCCAGTAGGGATCGTCGAGATGCCAGGCCGTGGGATTGGCCCACGGCTGCTTCTGCAGGGTCTGGTCGTGGTAGCAGCGCAGCCGCTCGACGCCGGCGAGTTCCGCGGCGAAGCGTCCGAACTGCGGTCCGAGCATGTAGCGCTTCACCGTCTCGGACAACTTCCACAGGTTGATGCGCTGGAGGAACACCTGGTCGTAATAGCCGTCGCCCTCCTGCCAGTCGCCGCCGGCGAGCTTGCTGGCGCCGAGACGCGCGACCGCCTCGGCGGTGGCAGCGGCGAGTTCGCAGGTCTCGGCCGGGGTCAGGAAATCCGCGATGACCACGAAGCCGTCGCGACGGTAGGTGGCGATCTCGGCGGGGGTCGGGGTGCTACGCATGCCGACAGGATAGTCCAGCCAATGGCACATTTATGGTCGATATTGATCGCCGGCCTGGACGCTTTAGCCTGGGCCATGCGCATCGCGCACCTCCAGCTCCGTCAGAGCTTCGCCGGCCTCAACGGCATCGGCTTCGCCGTGCAGTTCCTGCCGACCTACGTGCATCGCTCGCTGGCGACCCGACACACCCATGACGTGGTCGAGCTCAACTGCATCCTCGCCGGCGAGGGCACCCACCAGCTCGGCGATCGGGCCTTCGCGACCGGTCCCGGGTCGCTCGGCATCACCCACTACGGTCAGGCCCACGACATCGTCACCACCGCCGCGGGCATGGCGGTGATCAACCTGTACCTCGACGTCGCCGGCTTCGGTCTGCCTGATGTCGGTCCCGAACTGCAGAGCGACCTCAACCGTATCATCCCGCTGCATCCCAGCCTGCGCCATCGCCTCGATCATTTCGTCCATCTGCGCTTCGCGCCCGGCGGCGAACACGAAGCCGTGCTGCGCGAGATGCTCGCCGAACAGGAGGGTCGGCAGCCGGGGTACCGCGAGGCGATGCTCGCCTGCCTGCGCCGTTTCCTGATCCTGTGCGCGCGCAATGCTCGCGCGCTGGGAGTGGTCCCCGAGCAGGAGGAGCCGAGCGAGTCCGAACTGCGCATCCTCGGCGTGCGGCGTACGCTCGACGAGGATCCGTCACGGCCGGTGCATCTCGGCCAGCTCGCCCGTCAGGCCGGCGTCAGTCGCGAGCACCTCTGTCGGGCGTTCCGACGGCACACCGGTTCGACCATCCTGGCCTACGTGCAGCGCCAACGCATCAATGCCGCCCTGGTCGCCCTGCGCGCGACCGCCGATCCGATCGGGACGATCGCTGCCCGCTGCGGTTTCAGCGACCAGTCGTTCTTCAACCGGGTCTTCCAACGACTGATCGGCAGTTCGCCGCGGGCCTACCGCGCAGCCCAGCGGAGTGACACACTGCGCAGCAATTGAGCGCGCACCTGCTGCGTCGTGCAGCATAACTCGGCCCCTCTTACCGGGGGATGCCATGCGACGCGCTCTGAGCCTGATGTTCCTCCTGATGATCGGCGGCCTGCTCGCTGGCCAGGAACCGCTGCCGCTCACCGGCGCGCCGCCCGCCGCCGCCGCGCCGGTCGCGGGTGGCGACGCTGGCTTCCTGATGATCTGCACCGCGCTGGTGCTGATGATGAGCATCCCCGGTCTGGCCCTGCTCTATGGCGGCCTGGTGCGGACCAAGAATGCGCTCTCGCTGCTCATCCAGTGCTTCGCCATCGTCTGCCTGATCTCGCTGCTGTGGGTCGCCTACGGCTACAGCCTGTGCTTCGACCAGGGCGGCATGGTCGCGGGCGAGTTCACCCTGCGCTCGCTGATCGGCGGCTTCGGGCTGGCGGGGCTTTCCGGCATGACCCCGGGCAGCGTCCATCCGCTGGCGACGACCATTCCCGAAAGCGTGTTCTGCGCCTTCCAGCTGACCTTCGCGGTAATTACTCCGGCGCTGGTGGTCGGCGCCTTCGCCGAACGCGTGAAGTTCTCGGCCGCGCTGTGGTTCGCGGGCTTGTGGTTCACCTTCGTCTACTGCCCGATCTGCCACATGATGTGGGGCGGCAAAGGCAGCCTCTTCGACCTGTTCGGCACCCTCGATTTCGCCGGCGGCACGGTGGTCGAGATCAACAGCGGCGTCGCTGGACTGGTCGCCGCGCTGATCGTCGGCAAGCGCATCGGTTATCCGCAGGAAGCGATGAAGCCGCACAGCCTGGCCATGGTGATGATCGGCGCATCGCTGCTGTGGGTCGGCTGGTTCGGCTTCAAC
>JACDEC010000221.1 GCA_013816645.1 Planctomycetota bacterium | reverse complement strand
GATCGGAGACAACGTCGAGCCAGGCCCACAGGCCGCCGCAACGAGCGTTGAGGTTGGCCGACCATGCGGCGTAGTCGTGGCCTGCGACACCGAGCAGGCCCAGCGACTGCACCAGCAGGGGCAGCAGGTCGAGTTCGCTCTCGGACAGTCCGGGGATCGGCAGCGCGACCAGCTGGTGGAGGATGCCGTTGGTCCCGCAACGCGCAGTCCACAACCCGTCGGCGTGCGTCTGACCTTCGGCCCAGCGCCGTTCGCGCGGTACGTCGGCGAGCGCCAGTTCGGGCAGGATGTCATGGTCCTCGGGGGCGGCCTGACGTTCGGCGAGCGCGCGGGCCTGCTCGATCAGGCGCGCGCGCCCGGCCTCGTCGAGGCGAGCGAGATCCGCGTCGACCGCCGCTCGTTCGGCGGTCTCGGCGCGGGCGAGGAAATCGGCGTCGGGTTCGGCGAAGAGCAGCGCATGGTGTGGATTGTCGAGCAGGCGTTCGCGCACCATGCGCTGCAACCATGCGCCATCGGCGCGCAGGCGCAGGCGCGCCAGCGCTGGTCCCTGGTCGAGGAAGGCGAGGGGGTCGCCGCCGTGGTTCCAGGCCGCTACGAGGTGCGAGCAGAGTTCGAGTCCGAAGGGGTACTGGTCGCCGGTGATCTCGCGGCGGGCGAGCTCGAGCTGATCGAGCGCCGCGGCGATCTCCGCGGCCGGGACGCCGTCGCGGGCGATCGCGGCGAGGGTTTCGCGGACCAGCGGTTCGAAGCGCGCATGGTCAGTGGGGTCGATGCCGTCGATCTCGACGAGAAATAGGCACGACCGGTACTGGGAACTGAACCCGCTCGAACCGATCGATCGGCCGAGTCCGCTGGCCTCCAGCACCCGGCGCAGCGGAGCGCCGGCGTGGCCGACGAGCAGGCGGTCGAGGAGCTCGCCGTCGAGGACCTCGTCGAGGTTGGCGGCGTCGCCGACTTCCCAGGCTATGCGCGCCGCGCCGACCTCGGTGGCATCCTGGTCCTCAGCCAAGGGCACGGGCACCCGCACCGTGCTGGGCGCCGAGAGCGGCCGCTGACGGACCGGCGGCGGCAGGGGATCGCCGCCGATCTCGAGATAAGGAGCGAAGACCTCGTGCAGCGACTCCGCCGCATCGTTCCCGTAGGTCGTGAAGCAGGCGTTGGCCGGCTGGTAGCAGCGACGATGGAAGGCGA
The DNA here is from genome assembly GCA_013816645.1 of Planctomycetota bacterium. Lineage (GTDB taxonomy): Bacteria > Planctomycetota > UBA11346 > UBA11346 > UBA11346 > JACDEC01. The sequence goes on along the minus strand of JACDEC010000221.1, from coordinate 4,600 downwards.
CGAGGTCGGCATGGCTCAATGCCGGGATCGCCGACGGTTCGCCGCCGTAGTTCCAACGGTAGCAGGTATCGGGCAACAGGACGCGCGGCAGCGCCGCTTCGAGCTGGGCGTCGGTACCGTCCATGGCACCCTTCATCTCGTTGAAGACCACCCCCTTGCGTACCCACGGGGGTTGGGGATCGGGGGATGGGGGTCTGTCCGACCCCTGCCCCCCGCCCCCCGGCCCCCGTTCCAACCGGTGACCTTCCTGGGCGAAATCGAGGGGGTCCAGCAGCGGGCGGAACACCGCATCGAGGTAGATGGCGAGCAGGTTGCGGAAGTCCTTGTCCACCCGTGAAGCGAAGGGGAAGCAGGTCATGTCCGGGAAGGTCATCGCGTTCATGAAGGTCTGCAGCGATCGTTTCAGCATCTTGAAGAACGGATCGCGGACCGGGTAGCGGCGGCTGCCGCACAGGGCGGTGTGCTCGAGGATGTGGGGCAGGCCGGTGTCCGCGCTGGGCGGGGTGCGGAAGGAGACCATGAAGCCGCGGTGATCGTCATCGCTTGCGCAGTGATAGTGGACCGCTCCGCTCGCATGGACGTAGTGCTCGAGACGTTGGCCGAGGCTGGGCACGGGATGGGTGGCGATGTGAGTGAACCCGTGGGCAATTCTAGGCATCGGCGCGAGTGTCGGGGCGGGTCGGCTGGCGCAAGACGGGCAGCGGAAGTCGCCCCGCCCAGACAGCTTGCGCCAGGTGCGTGCGGGATCGTCCATGGTGCGTGCGGTAAGTGACACGCAGGCAGTTGGTTAAGCTGCCGCGTCGGGTTGCGCCCGTGAGCATCTCGGCGTACGTTGGGTGAACTCATGGCCTTGCCGCCCGGCGATTTTCTCATCAACGAGCGCTACAAATTGTTGCGCGAGATCGGTCGCGGTGCGACCGCGCAAGTCTACGCGGCCTGGGACCTGCATCTCGAGCGCGAAGTGGCCGCCAAGGTGCTCGATTCGTCGTTCGTCAACGACACCGATGTGCGGCCGCGCTTCGAGCGCGAGATCCGCTGCGCGGCGCGCTTGCAGCACCCTGGGCTGGTCGCCGTCTACGAGAGCGCCGAGCTGCCGGATGGCGAACTCTGCTATTTCATGACCCTCGCGCGCGGGCGCACCCTCGACGAATTCGTCGACGGCCTGCGCAAGGAAGCGGACCACCGCGCCAAGTCCTCGCTGCTCGATCGCATCACGCTCTTCCTCAAGCTCCTCGAGGTCATCGCCTACGCCCACAGCGAGGAGGTCGTGCACCGCGACCTCAAGCCGGCCAACATCATCATCGGTTCGTACGGCGAGGTGTGGGTGCTCGACTGGGGCCTGGCCCGCAACCTGCGCGACGAACGCAAGCAGGACGTCGCACCGCCGGAAGCAGCCTACGACGCGTTGTTCGGCGCGCTCGACCAGCAGCAGGCCAAGCGCGGCGCCGCCACGGTGATCCTGCCCAGCGAGATGATCGCCAAGGATGGAACGGGTAAGCGTTCAGATGCAACCGAAGCACGGCTCGCCGCCGACGACCGCTCGGGCACCACCCGCATGCCGCGCGAGCCGCTGTTCGCCGAACCAGCGACCGCCGGTCCCCAGACGCTGATCCCGCCGCTGTCCGGAGGCTATCCGATCGTGCCGCTCGCCGGGCACGCCGGCGAACGCCTGGGCAACACCACTGGGTTCGTGCCGTCGACCGACCACGGCGGCAGCGTGCACGCCGATACCAGGCGCGACGAGTCGATGGTGGCGGTCAAGGGCGACACCACCGGGGATCGCGCCAAGGGGGACACCACCGGGGATCGCGCCAAGGACGACACCACCAGCACGCGCAGCAAGAGCGACACCACCGGAGCCCGCGGCAGCGGCGACACCAGCCAGCCCGGTCGGACCAACGCCTACCGCACCTCGAACGTGCGCCGGACCAGCACCACCCAGCGGCCCGAACGCAGCACCCAGGTCGGCGAGGTGCTCGGTTCGCCGGCGTACATGTCGCCCGAGCAGGCGCGCGGCGATGCCGGCACCTCGGACAAGCGCAGCGACATCTATTCGCTGGGCGTCATCCTCTTCGAATTGCTGACCCTGCACACCCCGGCCGAAATGGAGGCCGACGAGCGCCTCTCCGCGTTCATCAAGCGGGTGCAGAAAGGCCAGCGGCGGACGCTGATCGACCTCTGGCCGGAAGCGCCGAAGGCCCTGCACGACATCTGCGAACGGGCCCTGGCGCTCGAGCCGCACGCCCGCTTCGCCAATTGCGGCGAATTCTCCCACGAGTTGCGCGAACTGCTCGCCCGGTTGTCGGCGTCGTACAGCGAACTCGAGCGCCAGCGTCTGGCCAAGGAACGCGAGGCCGCCTGGTCGACCGCCGGCACCTGGGATTTCGCGGCGACGCCCGGGCTGGGGCCGTTCACCGAGCCGCCGCGCGCCTACGAGAGTGAAGCCGTCGGCCAGGTCATGCATCCCGAATTGGGCGGATTGCTGATCGGCGGCTGGGGCCTGCAGCTCTACCCGCTCTCGGTCCCGGTCGGCAACGACATGCGCCTGATCCTCGAAGCCGAGGTGGTGCGCGGCAGCGAGTTCTGGATCTTCATGCGCGGCGTGCCGCCGGCACCGTCCTACCAGTTCCGCATCGGCTGCTACCAGGGCCGCTGGCTGGCGATCGGGCGCGCCCAGGGCGACAAGGACCTGCTCGACCCCGAACTGCTGACCATGCGGCCGTTGCGGCGCGGCAGTTCGACCGCGGTCGATCACCATCGCCAGGTCCGGCTGCACCAGATCCGCATCGCGATCGAGGCGGTGGGGTCGCGGCTGTCGCTGACCTTCGACGACCAGCCGCCGCTGGTGGTCGAGGACACCTGCCCGCTCAACGGGCCGCTCAACCGCCAGATCGCCATCGGCACCTGGGAATCGCACGCCATCGTGCGCTCGGTGACCGTGCAGCAGCGGCGCAGTCCGCTCATGCTGCCGTGCTTCGCCGTCGCCAACGAACTGCTGCGCCAGAACCTCTACCCCGTGGCGATCGACCACTACCGCACGTTCCTGCTCGAGCACGGTGACGCGCGCGAGGCGGTCGAGGCCAACTTCATGCTCTGCCTGGCGTTCCTGCGCTCGGGCCACTACGCCCAGGCCGAGCGCGAGTTCCGCAGCTTCCTGTCCCAGTACCTCGAGCATCCGGTCGCCCAGGACGCGATCTTCGAGCTCGCGCGCCTGGTCATGCAGCAGAGCGGATCGATCGAACGCGCGGTGCGGGTGGTGCTGTCCTACCAGGAATCCGGCGACTTCGTGCGCTCGCGCTTCGCGCTGCTGCTGCTGCCGGCCCTGTCCGAGCGCGCCGGCGAGAACGGCCTGACCAACAACCTGATCAGCGACCTCGAGACCGTCCGTCACCTGATCCGCGGGTCGCCCGATGAGGACCTGATCCTCGCGACCATGTCGCAGATGATGGGCACCGACGCCCGCCGCTTCGCCAACCGGTTGTTCGATGGCGACCTGGCCGAGGAGATCGCGACCCACCGTCGGGCGCTGGCGCGCCTCCAAGTCATCGGCTTCGATCTGCTCGGCAACGAACTGCGCACCCAGGTCGAGTACCAGGAACTCGCCAAGCGGATCATCGCCAGCGATGATTTCCGTTACACCCGCGTCTGCCTGCGCCCGGGATCCCAGGATCTCATGCAGACCGGGATGTTCATCCGCGATGTGATGACCCTCGCCGAACTCGGCTGCCGCAAGCACCTGCTCGACATGCTCGAAGGCATGGAACTCAAGCCGCTGGAGATGCTGCTGCGTTCGTGCCTGTTCTGGCAGGACGCCCGTCCCGCCGACGCGCGCGCCGACCTCGAGCGCTGCTTCAAGCTCACCGACGTGCTCGAGACCGAACGCAGCGATCCCAACGTGATCTTCGCCGCGCGGATCGGCTGCTACGGTCTGGGCTTCCTGCCCTGGAACCTGGTGTGGGAGAGCCTCTCGCCCTCGATCGGCAGCGTCACCTTCATGCCGATCGCGGTGCTCGCCGGCTGGGTCGCCGAATCGCTGGCCCAGCGCGACGACGCCATCCTCGCCTACCACGCCACCGCGCGCGACGGCACCGGCTTCGCGCGCATCGCCCGCAATGGTCTGGTGCGCCTCGGAGCGCCCGCCGAAGCGGCCCTGGCCAACGGAGCCGCGCCAGGATCGAACTGAGGTCCGGGTCGGCGGCGGCTCAGCCGCGTTGGTGATCCATCGTCGCGAGCATCGCCGGGCGGAACGTCGGATCGATCGCCAGCGATCGGGCGAAACCGCTCTTCGCGCTGGATTCGTCGCCACGGGTGCGAGCGGCGATGCCCCGATAGAATGCGACCTCGGCGCGTTCCCGCCGGGTCAGCGACTGATCGGCCCCAGCGCGCTCGAGCAGGGCTTCGCCGCGATCGGGATCGTCGCCGTTGCGATAGGCCATCATCACGAAGTACTGGGCTTCCTGGAGCAGCGCCGGTCCGTGATCCGGGACCAGGGCGAGCGCCTGCGCGATCGCCGCGCGCGCCGCGCTGAAGCAGTCGCCTTTCTCGAGGACGCTGGGTACCGCGCGGCTGGCGGCGATCAGCGCGGTGGCCTGTTGGGTCC
>JACDEC010000220.1:4702-5791 GCA_013816645.1 Planctomycetota bacterium | reverse complement strand
ATCGTGGGCGGGGAGGGGGGGTGTCAATTCGGTGACGACGGGGGTTAGCGGTCAGGGGCCGGGGGTCGGAACCGTGCTCATCCCCAGCCGACGGTGTTCCGGTCGCGCTCCTCGGCTGTGATGCCAGCGGCGAGCAAGCGGGCACGTAGTAGCGCGCGATCGGCATCGGCTCCCGACAACGCGCAGCGCACGATGCAGCCGTCGCGGCGGTCATAAGCGAGCAGCCAGGCGAGTTGCAGCCGGTCATAGACCACGCCCGGTGCGTCCGGGACCTGGCCGTATTCCGCGCGCCAGGCGATCACCGCATGGTCGATTCCGCGCGCCTGGAGCCCGGCGATGAAGGCGTCGCTGTCTGGGACGTCCTGGTAGACCATGGCGGGGCGGCAGTGTGGCCATAGGATCCGCCCGAACCAGCGACATGCCGGGCGAACCGCAAACCTCCACCGTTCCGCTCGTTGCCGAGGCCGCCAGGCTCCTGGTGCGCTGCCGACGGCTGCTGGTCCTGGCCGGGGCCGGACTCAGTGCCGATGCCGGCATCCCGACCTTCCGCGGCGACGAAGGCTTGTGGCGCACCCACCGCGCCGAGGACCTGGCCAGCCGCGACGGTTTCGACCGCAATCCCGACCTGGTCTGGGACTGGTACCGGGAACGGCGCCTGCACATCGCTTCCAGTCAGCCGCATCCTGGCCAACGCACCATCGCCCTGCTCCAGCGACACCTGCCCGATCCCGCGCGGGTGTTGGTCGCGACCACCAACGAGGACGACCTGCTCGAACGCGCCGGCGTCCATCCCGTGGTGCATCTGCATGGATCGCTGTTCGACACCCGCTGCGTCGCTGACTGCGGGTGGCGCGCCTGCGACGACGATGACAACAGTCTCAGCCTCGGCCTGTGTCCGCGCTGCGGAGCCCGGGTGCGTCCGGGCTCGGTGTGGTTCGGCGAAGCCCTGCCGCGCCCGGCGCTCGAGGCGATCGCTCATTTCGATCCCGATGGATGTCTGCTCGTCGGTTCGTCGTGCCTGGTCCAGCCGGCTGCGGCCATTCCGCCGGAAATGGCGATGGCCGGCCGTCCAGTGGTCGAGATCAATCC
>JACDEC010000220.1:0-4692 GCA_013816645.1 Planctomycetota bacterium | reverse complement strand
AGTCTGCGCGGCACGGCCAAGGATCTGCTGCCGCCGCTGGTCGATCTGCTGACCTCGCGCACCATCCAGGATCAGTTGCGTCGCCTGACGTAAAGAGGCGGCGCATTCCGGCTACGCCGGAATACCGCACTGCGCTGCGCTTGCGCGGTCGCCCGGCTGCGCCGTGCGGCGCCTGGTTTGTACGGGGGACCTGCCGGTCCCCCGCGCTCGTTCGGCCGGGGCGGCCTCACTACCCCCTTGTCGGTCGATGACGCTGAAAGGTGGCGCGCTCGGGCGCGCATCTCGCCATCGACGATCGCCTGCTGGCCACCTGCGGCGGCCGCCGCGCGAGGCGCGGCTCGCCGACTGCGTCGGCGCAGGCTGTCAGGGAACGTTGACTCCTGAGGTCGCATTGAACGACCGGCGTGTCACTATCAGTTCATGTGTTGCATCCGTAGCAAACGCACGCCAAGCATGTGCGCTCACGAGGTCCCCATGCAGCGATCGCTCTCCCGTCTCTCGGCAACGGTCATCGCGCTGGTGGCCCTGTGTGCTGGAGGCAATGCCGCGACCGTCCCCGCGGGTTTCAGCGAAAGTACCTTCGCCGCGGGGATCGGCGGGGGTATCACCGGCATGGACTGGGCCCCCGACGGCTCCAGCCGGCTGTTCGTCACCGTCAAGAACGGTCCGATCCGCATCGTCAAGAACGGCGCCCTGCTGCCGACGCCGTTCCACACCTTTGCGCCCTACACCAACAGCGAATGCGGCGTCCTCGGGCTGTGCTTCGATCCCGACTTCCTCACCACCAAGCGCATCTTCGTCTTCGTCACCGTCAGCGATCGCGTCCAACGCATCGTCAGCCTCACCGACGCCAACAACGACGACGTGGCCGACGCGGGCCCGGTCACCGTGATCGACAACCTGCCCACGCTCGGGGTGAATCACGACGGCGGCGGTGTGGGCATCGGTCACGACAATAAACTGTATTGGGCGGTCGGCGATCAGGGCGACGCGCGCATCGGGCTCGATGGCGATCTCGCGTCGTTGGCGTCGAAGGTCGGCCGGGCGAACCTCGATGGAACGGTTCCCGGCGACAATCCGTTCGTCGACGGTGCGGGTGGCAACAACGACTACATCTGGGCTCGCGGTGTGCGCAATCCGTTCACCCTGACGTTCCAGCCCACCACCGGCGCCCTGTGGGTCGATGTGGTGGGTGACAACTGGGAGCAGGTGTTCCACATGCGCGCCGGCGATCACGCCGGTGACCGCACGCGCGAGAACAACCAGCCCACCGGGTACATCCGTCCGCAGATCGCCTACGCGACCAACGGCGGCGGTTCGTTCGGCGGCTGCATCACCGGCGGCACCTTCTATTCCGGGAGCGCGTTGCCGGCCGAGTTCCAGGGCAACTTCTTTTTCGGCGACTACAACTCCGGCAAGATCATGCGCGCCGTGCTCGACGGCAGCGGCAACGTGGCCAGCACCAATCTGTGGATCTCCGGCGCGAGCCAGGCCATCGACGTGGTCGGCGGCCCGGATGGTGCGCTCTACTACGCCAGCTACGGCGGCACCATCTGGCGGCTCATCAACCAGCCGGCGAGCCAGGACATCGTCCTCTCGACGACTTCGTTGCGCGTCAACGAGGGTCGCAGCGCGGTGCTCACCGTCCGCTTGGCCACCGCGCCGGGAAGCAACGTGTCCGTCGCGATCGCGCGCACTGCCGGGGATGGCGATGTCGCGGTGGGCAGCGGGATGAACCTGGTCTTCACCCCGGGCAATTGGGCCACTCCGCAGACGGTGCGCATCGACGCGGCCGAGGATGGCGACATGGCCAATGATGGGGCGACGCTCGCGGCGACCGCCAGCGGGTTGACCACCCGCACCGTGGCGGTCAACGCCACCGATAACGATCTCGGCAGCAGCGCCCCGGTCATCCTCGTGTCGACCGGCGTGCTGACCATCGCCGAAGGCGGCTCCGGTACCGTCACCGTCCGGCTGCAGGACGCTCCGTCCGCCAATGTCGTCGTCGCGGTCGCGCGCACCGCCGGCGACGGCGATGTCGCCGTGACTGGTGGCTCCAGCCTGACCTTCACCCCCGCGAACTACGCCAGCCCGCAGACCGTCACGATCGCCGCAGCCGAGGACGGCGACGCGGTCAACGACAGCGCCACGGTCTCCGCATCGGCCGCCGGGGCCACGACCCGCACGGTGGCGGTGATGGTGACCGACAACGACGCCTCGCCGCCGGCGATCACCACGACCGCCGACACCACGGCGACGGTCAATGTCGAGTACATCCACGATGTGAACGCGAACGGCAATCCCGCGCCGACTTTCTCGCTGACGACATTTCCGACGGGAATGACCATCCATCCGGCGAGCGGCCAGATCAATTGGACGCCCGGCGCCACCGGCACCGTCACCGTCACGGTGCGCGCAACCAACGGCGTCGCGCCAGATGCGACGCAGAGCTGGCAGCTGGTCGTCGCAGCCGACCAGCCACCAGTGGCGACCGTCACCAATCCGGTGGCGAACCAGGTGCTCTCCGGAGCGACCGCCGAATGGTACGGCGACGGCAGGGATGACGTCGGCACCACCAAAGCGGAATTCTACGTCGACGGTGTCCTGCGCTGGACCGACGTCGGCACGGGTGGCCATCATCATTTCGGCGGCGGGCACAATCTGTTCGACACCAGGGCGTACAGCAATGGACCGCATACGCTCACGATGGTGGTCTACGACAGCGCTGGCCAGACCGGCAGCCGCGCGGTCACCGTCACGATCGACAACGCTGCGATAGTGCCGGCGCCGTGGTCGACCGCGGATGTCGGCTCGGTGGGGGTTCCCGGCGCCGCCGCATATAGCGGCGGGGTCTTCACGCTCGACGGCTCGGGAACCGACATCTGGGACAACGTCGATGGCTTCCGCTTCGTCCATCAGGGCCTCAACGGCGACGGCACGATCGTGGCGCGGGTGACCGGGGTCGAGTACACCGACGGTTGGGCGAAGGCGGGAGTGATGATCCGCGAGTCGCTGAGCGCGGGGTCGCGCCATGCGATGGTGGTGGTGACGCCGGGTGCCGGCGTGGCGTTCCAGCGGCGCATGAATACCGAAAGCTACAGCGATCACACCGCCGCCAGCGGTTCGCTGTCCGCGCCTCGTTGGGTGCGACTGGTGCGCAGCGGCACGACCTTCTCGGGCGCGACGTCGGCCGACGGCGTCAACTGGTCCGCGATCGGCAGTGCCACGGTGGCGATGGGCGCATCGGTCCACGTCGGCCTGGCGGTGACGGCGCACAACAACGGCACCTTGTGCACCGCCGGCTTCGACAACGTATCGGTCAGCGCATCAGCAAGCATCCCGGGCCTGGTGCACGCCTGGAAACTCGACGAGGGCAGCGGGCTGATCGCGATCGATGGACCGGGCACCAATGACGGCACGCTCGCCAACGGGCCCGCCTGGGCGGCCGGCATGGTCGCGGGCGCGCTGCGCTTCGACGGCAGCGACGACCACGTCGCACTCCCCGCCGATCTCGCTCCCACCCTCGGGGGGACCGCCACCGTGACCGCCTGGATCCGCACCAGCCAGATCGGCCATGGAACCTTCTGGCTGGCGCCTGGCATCACCGGCGTCGAGCAGGCCGGGGCCGGCAACGACATCTTCTGGGGCTGGCTCGACGGCAGCGGTCGGATCGGCATGCAGGCCGGCGATGCTCCGAGCGCCAAGAGCGCAAACCCGATCAACGACGATTCCTGGCGCCATATCGCCCTGACCCGCAATGCGGCCACCGGGATGGTCCAGGTGTACGTCGACGGCAGTCTGAGCGGCAGCGCGACCTCGGGTACCGGGCAGAAGACCACGCCCATCCGCAGCCTCGGTCGGATCGAGGACACCGGGGGGACACCGGCCTACCTCCATGGCGTGCTCGATGATGTGCGGATCTACAACCGCGTCCTGTCCCCCGCCGAGGTCAACGCGATAGCCGTGGGTGGTGCCCCGCTCAACAACGGCTGAGCGTCAGTCCATCGTCGAGCGCGATGACCGGCGATCGGAGCCCGCTTCCTCGCCTCGCGCTGAGCACGATGCTCTGGCATGGCGCAGCTCGACCGGATTGCCGCGGAGTTGGAACGGTTGCTGCCGCCGACGGGGACGCTGGTCGTGGTCGCGGTCAGTGGCGGCGCGGACAGCATGGCCTTGTGGGACCTGCTGGCGGTGGATGGGCGCTGGCGCCTGGCGATCTATCACCTCGATCATGGCTTGCGCGACGACTCGGCGACTGATGGCGAACTGGTGCGGGATCGGGCGCGGGGCTACGCCGCGGCGGGATCCTCGGCGGTGGCCGTCGTCGTCGAGCGACGCGACGTCGCCGGATTGGCGCGGGCCTGGCACTGCGGGATCGAGGCAGCGGGTCGTCGGGCGCGCTATGAACGTCTCGCGGTGGTCGCCGGCGAACTCGGCGCCGCGGCGGTGGTGACTGCGCATCATCGCGATGACCAGGTCGAGACGGTACTCGCCAACGTGCTGCGTGGCGCCGATCTGGTCGGCACTGCGGGCATGTCGGTCCGGCGGGATCTGCGTCCGGGTGTCCCACTGCTGCGCCCGCTGCTGGCGATCGGCAGGAGCGAATTGCGGGCGCACCTCGAGCAGCGCGGGCTGTCCTGGCGCGAGGACGCCAGCAACGCCGATCCGCGCTTCCGGCGCAATCATCTGCGC
>JACDEC010000219.1 GCA_013816645.1 Planctomycetota bacterium | reverse complement strand
GAGCCGGGGACGACATGCGAACTCCCGCTCCGCCGGCCCGGATGGGGGGCGAAGCCCTCGCAGCCTAGCAGGCTGCTGACAAACAGCAGCCTGCTTGGCGCTCCCGCATTCGGCGACATCCGCAGGCTCTGGACTGGCTGTTTCGGGGGGCTGCGTCCCCGGCGGGCGTGCAATGGCGAACGGAGCGCGGGAGTGGAGCCTCAGAGGCGGGCGGCGACCGCGCTGGCGAACTGCCGGAATAGGTACAGCGGATCGGCGGGGCCGGGGCCGGCCTCGGGGTGGTACTGCACGCTGAACTGCGGCTTGGAGACGTGGGCGATGCCAGCGCAGGTGCCGTCGTTGAGATTGACGTGGCTCATCTTCACGTCGGCGGGCAGGGTCGCCGGATCGACGGCGAAGCCGTGGTTGTGGCTGGCGATCTCGACCGCGCCGTCGGACAGCCGCTTGATCGGGTGGTTGGCGCCGCGGTGGCCGAACTTGAGCTTGTAGGTCGAAGCACCGTAGGCGAGCGACAGGATCTGATGGCCGAGGCAGATGCCGAACAGCGGCGTCGGATCGCCGGTCAGGTCGCGCACCGTGGCGATGGTGCGGGTGACCGCCGCCGGGTCGCCGGGGCCGTTGGAGATGAACACGCCATCGGGCTTGAGCCGGCGGATCTCGGCGGCGCTGGTCGCGGCCGGGACGACGGTGACGCGGAAGCCGCACGAGCGCAGCAGGCGCAGGATGTTGCGCTTGATGCCGAGGTCGATGGCGACGACGTGCGGCTCGCGCTTCGGCGGGTCGCAGGCGATCGCCGAGCCGAAGGTCTCGGCGGAGCTGGGTTCGGTCCACTCGTAGGCCGCGCGCGTGCCGACATCCGACGCGAGGTCGAGACCGGCCATCGACGGCTGGCGCCGCGCCTGCTCGACCAGCGCCGCATCGGCGATCGCCGCATCGCTGCTCAGGATCGCGTTCATCGCCCCGGAATCGCGCAGCTTGCGGGTGATCGCCCGGGTGTCGACGCCGTCGATCGCGACGATCCCCGAACGGCGCAGGAAGGCGGGCAGCGATTCCACCGAGCGGAAATTGGAGGGCACATCGCAGCAGTCGCGCATCACGAAGCCGGCGACCCGGCTGGCGTCGCTCTCCATGTCCGCGGGGTTGATCCCGTAGTTGCCGATCTCGGGATACGTCATGGTGACGATCTGACCGCGATAGCTGGGGTCGGTGAGGACTTCCTGGTAGCCGGTCATGCCGGTGTTGAACACCGCTTCGCCAGCGCTGGTGCCTTCGGCGCCGACCGAACGGCCACGGAACACGCTGCCGTCGGCGAAGGCGAGACGGGCGATGGCGTCGGTCATGAGACCCTCCCGGAGCGTCGGGCGGGACGATAGACCGGCGACCTCGCGGCACAAGGACCGGGGCTCGCCGGCTTGGCGCTCAGCGCCCAGGCACCAGGACCGCGCGCTGGGGATCGGCGGGATCATAGTCGACTGGTTGGTAGCCCGCGACCGGCCTGATCGCGGGTCAAGGCGGCATGCTTGGCCGCGAACGAGAAATCCTGCCCACGGTAGCTGCGGCCGCCGACCGCGTAGGTGTAGTGGACCCGGGGACGCCACGTCGCACGGACCTCGCGGCGCCCGACCCCGCTGGCCTTGCCGGTGCGCTCCTCCAGCCGGACCTCGACCACGGTTGCCGAGCACGGTCGGCCAATCTAACGAGGCATCCTGGAGTTGGCGGCGATGGAGGTACGCGGTTGCGATCAACGCCACAAAGGCCGTCAGAGCCAGGGCGAGTACGACGGCGAAGGAACTCATGGCCTCATGGTAACCAGCCAGACGAGAGCGACGCAGTCCGCTCCCCCGCCTCCAACAGCGGCTAGTCGGAGATGACCAGCACCTTGACCCCGTCGTGAGGAGTGGCCGCGTCGATGTAGCCGACCGTGCCCTTGGTGGCGGCGATCAGCTTCACCATATCGGCCTCGGAAGCCACGCTGCGCGGCAGGCGGCCTTGGCCAATGAAGACCAGCTTCTTCCAGTGGGTCTGGAACTGGGCCTCGGTCATATGCACGTGGTCGGCCAGGAACCGCTCATGAACCGGTCCGCCGGCGAGGACCACGAGGTCGACGCGCTGGCCATTGGGCAGGGCGCGCTTGCGCCCCTGGAACAGGGCGCGGAGCGAGTCGTGGTCGATGCGGTCGATGGCGGTCTCGGGATGGGCGATCAGCACGTCGGCGGCGGAGGCTGGAACTGCCGCACCGAACGCAGCGAGCAGGCCAATGCACCACCATCGGGTCGGGAGGGTGGAGAACATCAGAAGCTCACCGTGGTCTTGGCTGCGAAGAACAGCCAGTGTTCATCGAAACTCTCGGATCCGTTGTCGTTGGTGTTGTCGCTCCGGTCGACCAGGGCGGCGCCGCGCATGCCGTGCGCTTCGAGCTTGAAGATCCAATGCGGATTGATGTCGAAGCGCGCGCTGAGCGTCGCGTCCTCCTGGTAGCTGCGCGGGTCGGTGTAGCTCCAATCTTCGCGGTGGCTGGCATAGACGCTGTAGGCGGCACCCAGCTCGAACCAGGGATTGAAGCGGTAGGCCGCGCTGACGTACCAGCCGCTCGAATTGATGCCTGCGACGGGTGTTCCATCGACGATGATGTCGCCATCCGTACGGCTGTATTCAGCGGCCAGAACCAGATCGCGCCAGGTGTATTCCGCCGAGGCGATGCCGACGAACAGGTTGGGCAATGCGAAGGTGGTCGGCGTTATGATATTCGTTGGAGGGGAAGGCGGAGGACCGCTAGGGATGATCAACGTAACCGTGCCATCCAGATGAACGGAAACGGCGGTCAGCGATCCGCCCAGACGCAATCCATCCAAAGGGGTATTCCAGATGATCTGCCCACCATACAGGTATTTCACACGCGTCTTGTCGATGACCACGCTTCGCGTGACCCCAGGCGGGGTCGCAACCGGCTCCTCGAACGCCTGGGCGATGCTGTTGTTGTCTTCGAAGCTGTTTCCCCCGCCATAAAGCTGGTAGTCCACGGAACCCACCGGCCCCCCAGGCAGCCGGCCGTAGAAATCGATGCCGATGAACGATGCCGCGGCATCGCGGAATCCCTCGGTATAGACCGACTGGGGCAACAGGACGCTGGTGCGGGCGAGATCGATGTCGCGGCTCTCGTTGTACAGGCCGAAAGGCTGCTTGACCTTGCCAAAGCGAACGCCGATGAGGTCGCTGTAATGGTAGTCGGCGACCGCCCAGTCAATGACCGGTTGGTCATTGCCGAGTTCGCCAAGGTCGCGCGCGAAGATCTGGATGCCCAGCCGCAGGTCGTCGGTGAGATCGCTCGAGAAGTTGATGCCGAACTCGTTGTACTCAGTTGATCCATCCTGGCTCATCACCAGGTAGTTGTTCTTGGTCGAGTACAGGTAGCCCTGGCTGGCGAAGCCGTGGATGTCCACGGTCGGCACCTCCATGGCGATCGCCATCGGCCCCAACGCGGCGAGCAGCGGAACGAGTCTGGTGACACGAGTCATGCGCTTCCTCCAGGATCCATGTGGCGGATCGAATGTTGGTACTCCATGACGATTGAAACCGCAAGTCCGTGTGCTGCGTTTTGCATCCCGCGTGGTTGCGGAGTATGCTCCCGGTCGGCAGGGAGAAATCCCACCCGGAGGAGCGCTGCGCATCCATGCGACTCGGCACCAAGATCGGACTCGGCTTCGGAACGGTCATCGCCGTGTTCGCGATGCTCGGCTGGGCGACGATGGTGGCGATGCGCAGCGTGCACGCGCGGATCACGCAACTATCAGATGAAGAGGTTCCCGAGGCGGCTCGCGCCCATGCGCTGCAGCGATCGTTGTCCGAGGCGCTGATGCACATCCGCGCCTACGGCTTCACCGCCGATGCAGTGCACTGGCAGTCCTACCACGGGGCCATCGCACGTTTCCGCGCCGACCTCGACGCCGCCTCGCTGCTCGCCGGCGATCGTCCGCGATCGGCTCCGCTGCGCGAAGCGGTCGCGGCCGCAACCCGCGACCTCGCGGTCTTCGTCGGTCTCGCCGACGCCACTCGCCACCACCTCCAGGCCATCGCCGGCGCCTACGCCGACCTGGACGGTGCCGCCGTCGACCTGCTGAGCAGCGTACACGTGCTGCTCGAACAGGTGCAGAACGAGATGGACGTCGAACTCGCCGGGCAGCGCCGCGCCGCGCAGATGACCACGCACGCCCAGGCCGTACAGCAGGTCCACGATCTGCTCGACCTCAGCGGCGCCTGCCGACTCTCTGCCTACCGCGCGTCGGCGCTGCGCGACCCGACCATCCTCGACCAAGGCCTGGAGGGCTTCACCCATATCGGTGAGGCGATCGCTGAGCTGCGCAGGATGGTCAGTGGTGGCGCCGACAGCAAGGAGCTCGGCGAGGTAAGCGCCGCCGCCGAGACCTACCGCGCCTGCCTCGGCCAGCTGCGCGAACACTGGACCCACCTGCGCGACACCGACGCCAAGCGCGGCGTCACCGCCGACGCGCTGTCCGCGCAGATGACCGCGCTCGCCGACGCCGGGCTCGGCAATACCATCGCCCTGTCGCGCGCGTCGCAGGCGGCACTGACCGACACCACCAGCGCGACCTGGGCCGGCTTGGCGCTCGCGGTGGTGCTGGGCGCGGGCACAGCGGTCGCCATCACCGTGGCCATCACCCGGCCGCTCGACCGGGTCATCGCCGATCTCGCCATCGGCGCCGGTCATACCGCCGCCGCCGCCACCGACATCGCCCAAACCAGCGGCCTGGTCGCCTCCGGTGCCACCGATCAGCTCGGACTCCTGCAGCGCGCGGGCGACGCGCTCGAACGTATGGACGGCACGCTGCAACGCGCGCGGGCATCGGCCGGTTCCGCCGCGGCGCTCGCCACCGCGGTCACCGGTGCCGCTGAGCGCGGCTCCCTCGCCATGGCCGCGCTCGACGATTCGATCGCCGCGATCACCGCGAGCGCGGCCCAGACCGCGAAGATCGTCCGGTCGATCGATGAGATCGCCTTCCAGACCAACCTGCTGGCGCTCAACGCGGCGATCGAGGCAGCCCGGGCCGGCGACGCCGGCCGCGGATTCACCGTGGTCGCCGGAGAGGTCCGCAACCTCGCCAAGCGCGCGTCCGAGGCGGCGCGTTCGACCGCCGACCTGATCCAGGCGAGCGTCCGCGATGTCGAGACCGGCGTCGGTCTCAGCCGCCGCACCACCGCGATCCTCGACGAGATCACCCGGACGAGCGGCCAGTCCGCCGAAAAGATGGGCGAGATCGTCGCCGCCGAAGCCGAGCAGACCATGGGCATGCGCGATATCGCCGCGGCGATGGCTGAAATCGACCGCGCGGCCACCACCGCCGCCGCGACGGCCCACGAGGGCGACGAGACGTCGCGCGCCTTGTCCACGCAGGCCGCGGGACTGCGCGCGCTGGTCGAGCGCGTCGAATCCATGGTGCGCGGTGGACGCGAGCCTGCCGCGTACGCCGGGGTCCGGGACCTGCCCAAGCTGGGCAGGTCAGACTGAAGCTGCGCACTCGCTTGGTCGGGCAAGGCGATTGAGTGGTCGGGCCAGGCGATCAGCTTCCGCGGGCCAGCAGCTCCATCCCTTCGACCACCAGGCTGGGACGGTAACTGCTGCGCGGCAGCTCACGACCGAGCAGCGGCATGGCCGCGCCCCCGGTCACGATCACCGCCTCGATGCCGGTCTCGGCGCGCAAGCGGGCCAGACAGGCGCCGACCATGGCGCCGTAGCCGATGCCCAGCGCGGCGCCGATCGCGGCGACCGTGTCGCGCTGCAACGCCGGGA
>JACDEC010000218.1:4680-5816 GCA_013816645.1 Planctomycetota bacterium | reverse complement strand
GTCCCGGCCGCTGCCCGGTCGCGAGCCCGCGCCGCAGCTGCTGGCCAGCCCCGCGCTCAGCGGCAGCGACATCATCCTCGCCGCGCGCGGCACCGGGCACGCCCTGGTGTACAGCGCCGGGGGGCGCGACCTGACCATCGATCTCGCCCAGTTGTCGGGCAGCGAGGTCGACACCTGGTGGTTCGATCCGCGCAGCGGGCAGGGGCGGCACGAGCGGCGGGTGCCGCGCTCCGGCCAGGCGCGCTTCACCCCGCCGTGCGTGGTCGGCGAGGATCCCGATTGGCTGCTGGTGCTCGATGATCCCGCGGCTGGATTCGCTCCACCGGGAACGGGACAGCGCTTCGCGAGGTGAAATCCGCTCGCTGCGAGCCGACGGTCAAATCTAGACAGCGGAGCGGGTGACAGTCACGCGCCTGGGCGGATGCCGTTCGATGACGACCCGGTCGACGCCAATAATGGACAAGGGGTGGGTAGGGGGCTGGCAGCCCTCCGCCATGCCCCCTGGACATCATCCTCATGGCGCTACGACCAACCGTTCTCCACCTCGGCTCCACCAGCTATTTCCAGCGAGACCGCATGCGCCCGATCCTCACGGCAGTCCTCCTCCTGACCTTCTGCGCGAGCGCTGCGCGAGGCGCCGACGTGACCAAGGTCGCCGACACCCTGGCTGACGTTCCCTGGGCGCAGGGCCCGTGGGTGTCCGCGCCCGGCCAGGTCAAGCTGGTCGACAGCGTCCCGCCGGGCAGCCCGTTCAAGAAATCGCTCGAGATCGAGATCGATTACCCGGGCAAGGGGTTCATGCAGTACAGCGCCGAGCCGACCCAGCCGCTGCTGATCCCCGGCAAGCTCACGTCGCTGAACCTCTGGTACCGCGGCGATGGCGGCGACTACGGCATCGCCATGACCATGGTCGATGGCTGGGGCCGCTCGGAGTTCGACGGCAAGAAGCTCGAGTGGGGAATCGGCAACACCAAGGAGGGCGCCTGGAAGCAGGCCAGCTTCACCATCCCTTCGGACTGGGTGCAGCCGATCCGCATCGCCGGCATCATCACCCACAACTGGGGCCAGGATCAGCGCGTCGCCAAGGTCCACATCGGCGTGTCCCGCCTCGAGGTCGTCTACGATCTCAGCGATAC
>JACDEC010000218.1:0-4670 GCA_013816645.1 Planctomycetota bacterium | reverse complement strand
CAGCGATACCGACCCCGCCACCGGCGCGCTCAGGAGCTGGAAACCGGATCCCAATGCCGCGTCGCGCAAGGACGCTCCCACCGAATGTCCGCGCACCCCGCTGCTCGGCTTCGCCTTGAGCACCGGTCGCGAGGCCAACGCCTTCGCCGGCGAGCAGCCCTCGGTGACCATCGCCGCGCATTCGTGGCGGGCCGAGAAGCTCGATGGGACGTTGACCTGGTCGCTGCTCGACCTCAGCACCGGCGAGCCCGGCAAGACGGCGATCAAGACCGGCACGGTCGCGCTGTCGGTTGCCGATGTCCCGGTCGCGCAGGTGGTCCCGCTGCCGGTGCCGCGCCTCGGGCTCTACCGCCTCGACGCCGACATCGCCTGGAAGGATGGCGGCAAGGATGCGCGCCAGGTGATCATGGCCAGCATCGGCGCGGTCCCCAAGGATGACGACGCGTCGCGCGACGCTTCGCCCTACGGCCTGAACACCCATGGCGGCGGCAGCCACCCCGTGGTCGATGCCTGGAGCAAGGCCGGCATCCGCTGGATCCGCGACTACGCCTGGGGCTTCGGTGGCATGCTGCACGCGCGCGACGGCAACGGCAACTTCACGGGCTGGCCGTGGTACCCCAAGATCCTCGCCCGCTACCAGAAGGCCGGCCTGCGCATCCTGCCCTGCTTCGCCGGCGATTGCATCCCCGCGGTCACCGGCGACGGCGACGTCAAGGTGCCGACCACGTGGCGGCGCGATGTCAGCGCGATCCTCTCGGCGTTCCCCGACATCGCCTATTGGGAGCTCGGCAACGAGTGGGACCTGGATTGGGAGGACAAGCGCAACGTCAAGGCCGACCGCGCGCGCGGCTGGCCGCAGTACCGCGCCTACCACAAGGCCTTCGGCCAGCTGGTTTCGGCGATGGGCGGCATCGCGGTCGAGAACGGCCGCGCCGGCGTCCACCCCGAGGAAGTGAAGAGCTTCGTCACCAAGGGTGATTTCGACGGCATCCAGGTCGTCAACGGCCACTACTACACCGGCATCTCGGCCCCCGAGAACGCCATCAAGAACGAGAACACCGGCGGCGGCGGCGCGGTCGCCGCGATGCTCTGCTACCCCGACCTGCTGCGCGAGGCGTCGCGGGCGTCGAGCGCCGACGGCAAGCAGCGGTCCTTCTGGCTCACCGAATTCGGCTGGGACACCAAGGCCGGCCCGATCGTCAGCAATTTCCAGCAAGCGGTCTACCTGCAGCGCGGCTGGCTGGCCTCGTTCGCCAACGGCGTCGACAAGAGCTTTTGGTTCTACGATTTCGACGCCCCGGTGGGCAAGGCGTTCTTCGACGGCTGCGGCATCATGGACCACCTCGTCCAGCCCAAGCTCAGCTACTGCGCGCTCGCCGCCCTGACCCGCGTCCTGCCCAATCCCAAGTACCTCGGGCCGCTCGACGCCGGTCCCGGCACCTGGGGCTACCTCTTCGAGGATCACGGCACGCTGGTCGCCGCGCTCGGGACCATCGAGCAGATCGATGGTCCGACCGTGGACTTCGCCAGCGGCACGCTCAGCGACTTCCTCGGCAACCCGGTCGCCGGCAAGAAGGCCAAGCTGGGCATGGCGCCGATCTTCTGCGTCGGCGTGGCCCGCGACGACCGCTGGGTCAAGCAGGCCTGCTACGAGAACGACGGCCTGCGCCTGTTCTCGCTGGCCGCCGGCGACAAGGTCGAGATCCCAATCGCGGTCACCAATCACCGCGCTGCCGCGAGCAAGGCGACGCTGACGCTTCGCCTGCCCAAGGACTGGGCCATCATCGCCGATAAGCAGGCGGTCGAAGCCGCCGCCGGCGCCAAGGCCAAGGGCGTGGTCGCCTTCACCATCTCGCCGAAGGCCGTGCCCGGCGAGTACGAGGCGGTCGTGCAGATCGACGAGGGCGGAGCGCTCTGCGAGCACCGCGTGCGCGTGCTGGTCGGCGCGGCGCTGACCGTCAGCGCCCCGGCGCTCGGCAACCAGCCCGGCACCACGCCGATCGAGATCAGCGTGCTCAACCGTTCGCAGCGCGCGCTCGACGGCACGGTCACGCCGCGCCTGCCCGCGGGCTGGAAGGCGGAGCCCGCCGAGGTCAAGCTCACCCAGCTCGCGCCGGGCGCCAAGCTGGCGGTGCCGTTCAAGATCACCTGGGATGCGTCGTGGAAGCCGGGCGAGGAGGCCTGGGCCGAAGTCGCCACTACCGATGGCGTCGCCACCCGCGTCGCGCTGCAGCCGGGCGTGATCACCATCCCGCGCCTGGCCAAGTACGTCCCCGATGGGGAGCTCGGCGAGTGGCCGGCGACCTCGTTGCTGCCCAACTGGGTGATCGGCGTCAGCGGCGAAGGCGCCGCCAATGCCGAGGTGCGGCTCGCCTGGCAGGACAACGGCCTGGCCCTGGCGGTCAGCGTCAAGGATTCGCGGCTGCTCAACACCGATCCGCGCGCCTTCTGGGACATGGACGCCACCGAGGTCTTCCTCGACAGCACCGGCACCCCGGCGGCGCGCGCCTTCGCGCCCACCGACCACCAGTTCTGGCTGATTGGCCTGCCCGCTGAGAAGCGGGTGTTCCTCGGACGCTGGAAGCGCGGGACCGAGATCCCCGACAGCCAGTTCGACATCCCCGGCGTCACCGGCATGGCGAAGCAGACCGCCGATGGCTACATATTCGAGGCGGTGATCCCGGCGGCGGCGATCAGCGGATTCGCCGCCAAGGCCGGGACCACCATCGGGCTCGACCTGATCCTGACCATCAACGGCAAGAACGGCCGGCGCGAAGTCTACTGGCCGTGGGGCAAGCAGGCGGGCGTCGCCAGCAAGCCGGAACTGTGGGGCCGCGTCCGCTTCGCCGAGTGAGCCGCGATCCCCGCGACCGGCTCACCGGTCGCGGGGATTCCCCCGTTCGCCGATACGCAGCGGGGATCTCGATGGTCAATGCGCCGATCCCGTCCGGATCGGCTGGTCGACCTTGTTCGCCCACTCCTTGTACTCGAACTTGTCGGCTGGATCGGGCAGCCGCTCGTGGCCGGTGCGGAACGCGCAGGCGCGGGTGAGCAGCGCAGCGGGGTCGCTGCAGACCAGGCGGACGCTGCGGGCGCGGCGACGGGGGAACACCGCCACGCGCTGCGCACCGATGGTGCGGCCGGACGCGAACTCGACGCCGCTGACGCCGTCGCGCAGGCTGAATCCGTCGATGCGCTGCCCGCCCAGCAGGTCTTCCTCGAGCCAGAGGTGGTCGAACTCCACTTCGCCGCCGAAATCGATCAGCGTGCTGGCGCCATCGCGCGCCAGGGTCGCCTCGAGCGGTCGTGCGAAGCGCGCGCGCACCTCCTGGGCCCAGGACAGCAGCCGCGCGCGGTCGTCGGGGTCGAGCCGACCGCGACGATCCGGGGGCACATTCAGGAGCAGGTTCGCGCCGAGCCCGATCGAACGGTACCAGATCGCGAGCAGCTCGTCGACCGACTTGAGCGAGACCAGGTCGTCGTCCTGCCAGAACCAGTTGCGGCGGATCGGCACGTCGCACTCGGGCGGCAGCCAGTGGGCGGCGTCGAACGACGCGCCGGCGTCCTTGCCGAACGCCGAGGCCAGGGTGTCGCGCACCGCGTAGACCACGGGATCGCTGGCCAAGCCGTCCTCGTTGCCGACCCAGCGGATGGTCGGCGCGCCCATGTTGAAGACCATCGCGCGCGGCTGATGGCGCTTGGCCACGGCCATGATCCGCGGCCAGTCGTAGACCCGGCCCTCGGATCCGGCGCCGTCGAACCACAGCTCGAACAGATCGCCGTAGCGCGTGCACAGCTCTTCGAGCTGCCGGCAATAGAAGTCGTCGTAGGCTGCGGGGTCCGGGTAGCAGGCCGCGTTGCGGTCCCACGGCGAGAGGTAGAGCCCGGGGGCGATGCCGTGGGCGCGGCAGGCGTCGACGAATTCCCGGACCACGTCGCCGCGACCCTCGCGCCATGGCGAGGACGCGACCGAGTAGGCGGTGGTCGCGGTCGGCCACAGGCAGAAACCGTCGTGATGCTTGGCGGTCAGGATGGCGTAGTTGGCGCCCGCCGCCTTGGCTGCCGAGGCCCAGTCGGCGCAGTCGAGGTCGGTGGGGTTGAAACCGGAGGCTGGTAGGGTGCCGTCGGACCACTCCTTGTTGAAGAAGGTGTTGATGCCGAGGTGGTGGAAGATGCCGAGGGGGGCGCGTTGCCAGCGCAGCTGGGCGGCGGATGGGATGGCGCTCATGGCGGTGCTCTCCGCGGTCGATTGTAGGCGACCGGGCGCCCCGCAGGCTAGGGCCATGACGCGCAGTGTTGTATCCGAACCGATCACCGGCTGGGGGCGGCCATCGCTGGGCGACGACCTGCGCCTGCGCCTGGTCTACTTCGGTGCCACCAGGATCGATGAGCGGTGGGTCTGCAGATTCGTATCCGAGCCGATCTGGCGGCTCTACCGCAACAGCGCGGACGGCGCGACCGTCCACTGCGACGGACGGCGCTACGAGCTGCGCGCGGGCAGGGTGTGGCTGCTGCCGCCGTGGCTGACCTGCCGCACCGCCTGCTCTGGCACCGTCGGCCACGTCAACGCGCACTTCGAGGTGCCGCAGTGGTCGCGCGAGCTGGTGCGCGCGACCTTCCCGGCGCCGATCGACTGCAGCGCCGCGGTCGATGGCGACGCGCTGCATGCG
>JACDEC010000217.1 GCA_013816645.1 Planctomycetota bacterium | reverse complement strand
GCGCAACACGGCGAAGTCGATGAAGCCCTGCTCGACGTCGACGCCGAGCAGTTCGACGCGGACCTGGTCGCCGACCTGCAGGCCGCGGGGGCCGCGGACCACCTTGCCTTCGACCGGGGGGGCGAGGGTCCGTACCCAGGTGCCCTTGTCGGCGGCGCCGGTGACCAGGGCGTCGTAGCGGGTGCCGATGCGGTCGCGCAGCATCAGCGCGGCCGCAGATTTGCGGACGCGGCGCTCGACTTTGTCGGCGTTGTCCTCCTGCTCGGTGCAGTGGCCGGCGAGCCGCTCCAGTTCCTCGTCGGGGTAGGGGGATGGCTGTCCGGCCAGCGCCGCTTGGATCAAGCGCTGGGTGATGAGATCGGGATAGCGGCGGTTGGGTGCGGTGGAGTGCGCGTAGTCGCGCACCGCCAGGCCAAAGTGGCCGGTGGCCTCGCCGGGCCGCTCGACCACGTACTCGCCTTTGCCCATCAGCTTGACCACGGTCAGGCACAAGTCGGGGAAGCGCAGGGGGTCGGAACGCCGGCGCTCGGCCAGGAAGCGCTCGAGCGCGGCGGCGTCCGGGGCCCCCGGCAGGTGCCCGCCCAGGCCAGCGGCGACGTCGACGATGCGGTCCCAGCGCTCGGGCGTGCGCACCACCCGCCGGATCGAGGCCCAGCCGCGACCGGCGAGAAAGCGCGCGGCGGCGCCGTTGGCCGCGATCATCAGGTCCTCGATCAGCTGGCGCGCGCGATTCTTGCGCTGCTGGCGCAGTTCGACCGGCCGACCATCGCGCATCACCGCGCGCGCCTCGATGGTCTCGAGGTCGAGCGCGCCGAGCTGGTGCCGGCGGGCGCGCAGGCATTGCGCCGCTTCGTCCTGCTCGTGCAGCTGCTGCTGCAGGATGGGATCCTTGGCGACGGCCGCTGGCGCTGGCGCGGTGCCATCCAGCCAGGCGGCGACGCTGTCGTAGGCCAGCTTGGCGTGGTTGTGGACCTGGGCGCGGTAGATGCGCGACGCGCTGATGTCGCCGCGCGGGTCGATGTCGAGCTCGGCGACGGTGGCCAAGCGGTCGACCCCCGGGTTGAGCGAGGTCAGGTTGGTGGACAGGCGTTCCGGCAGCATCGGGAAGATGCAGGCCGGAGTGTAGACCGAGGTGGTGTTGTGCGCGGCGTGCAGGTCGATAGCCGATCCCGCGCGCACCCGTGCCGCGACATCGGCGACCGCGATGCGCACCCGGATCGCGCCGCCGGCGAGGCGCTCACTGCTGGTGAGCTGATCGAGATCGCGCGAATCGTCGTTGTCGATCGAGCACCAGGGCAGCGCGCGCTGGTCGATCGCGCCTTCGGCCACGGGAGCCGGCAGGCGGGTGAGTTCCTCGGTCACCGCTTCGGGGAACTCGGCGAGCAGCCCGCGTTCGCCCATCGCGCGGATGGCGAGGTCGCGCAGGTCGAAATCCGGGTCGCGTCCGTCGCTGCGCATGGGAACCTCCGGCGGCATCCTCGGCGCAGCGACGAGGGCGCAAGCCGGCGTCGCTTCATCCGTCGGATCGCGCAGCGCTCTCGAGCCAGCCCTTGAACGGTCCGACCACGGAGAAGTCGGGATGCCCTCGCGCCGCGTCGAGCAGGTTCTGCGACACGGCGATCTCGCTGAGATGCAGGGTGCTGCGGATGCGCACGATGCGGGCGTCGCGCGGCGCCACACCGGGTACGCACGACGCCGCGGCCATGATCGCTGCTTCGTCGCCGTCGATGGCGATCGGCAGCTTGCCGCCGGCCAGGCTGCCTGAAGTCAGGACGTTGGTGGCGGTGGCGACGGCGTCGACCTGCGCAGCCAGGCGTCGGGTCACCACGTCGGCCATGCCGACCCCGGTGGCGTTGCCCTTGGTCGCCGCGCTCAAGCCCAGTGCGACGATGCGGCCGATGTCCGGACCGGTGAAAGCCTGGGGACGGCCGAGTTCGCCGCGGCCGGTGATGTTGGGATCCATGCCGGTGCCGCTGATGTCCTTGCCGATCTCCTCGACCACCAGCACATCGATGGCGTCGAGGAGCAGGCGGGGCATGAGCGCGCGCGCGCGGTCGAGCAGCGCGGGTTCGCGATCGAGGATGCGCTCTGGCGCGACCATCTCGACCAGCGCGGTGCGCTCGTAGGCGTTCTCGACCACCGCCAGTGCGCAGGCGATGCGACCGGTGGCGAGGACCGCGGCGGCGGCGGCGGGGATCAGCTCGGCGAAACCACCGTAGCCTTCGCGGTGCAGGCGCGTGCAACCCACGTGCTTGCCCAGCCCGATGCACAGCATCTTGCCGATACCGCTCTCGATGCGGCCGCGGAAGCCGGTGTGCGGTTTGACCCGTGCGACCGGGATCACGAGGTCGGCGTCCTCCCAGGCGTGGCGATCCATGTACACGCTCAGCGCCGCGGGGTCGTCGACCGGCGCGGTTCGGTAGCTCTCGCCCTGGCGAACGACAGTTCCGACGACCACCGCGTCCATGCGGCTGCGGATCGGGCAGCCCACGGAGGCCTCATCGACCCCGCAGCGCGCGAGCACGGCGCGCTGGCCATCGGCGGTGGCTCCGCCGTGCGAACCCATCGCCGCGACGATGAACGGTTCGGCGCCGCGTTCGCGCAGGCCCGTCACCAGGGTACGGACGATCAGCGCCAGGTTGGCGATACCGCGGCTGCCGACCGCGATGGCGACGCGCAGGCCGGGACGCAGCCGCGCGGCGATCTCCGGGCGCCTAAGCTCGGCGCGCACCGCCGCGGCGATATCGACCACGGCATCATCGGCGAAGCGCTGACGCACCAGGTGCATCGGCGGCAGCCGAAGTTCGGAAAGTCCGGGAAGCAACTCGGCCATGCGTGGATTAGAAGCTCCAGGGCGAAGACGACCAGGGTCCCACCCAAGGCCTCGATCTACGCGTGCGTCCGACCCCCGACCCCCGACCCCCGACCCCCGTCGCGACGGGGGTCCGTCGCGCGTATGATCTCGCTCACCCCGTGCTGGTTGAAGCCCTTGAAGCCGTCGTTGCGCTCGAGGATCTCGAGGTGCGAGCCGATCGCGCCCTGGTCGCGGAACTGGGCGGCTGGGCCGTCCTCGATCAGCCCGGCGGCGAGCAGGTGGTCGACGCGCTCGGCATCGACCGGCCAACGCTCGCCTTCGGTGAAGCACTGGCGCAGCCAGGGCTCATCGGTGAACGGCTTCATCGACGGTACTCCGGCCGCCGCGAGCTGCGCGCGGGCCGCGTCGAAGGCGAAGGTCGCCTCGAGGTGGTGCATCCCGGCCTGCAGCACCGCCTCGCCGTGCAGGGCGCACCACAAGCCGACGGTGCCGAGGTGGTCGCGACTGGCGAGCGGCGCGTGGGCGAAATCGTCGACCAGTTCCTCCGGCGACAGGTCGACATCTGCGAAAATGACGATGCCGGTCACCGCGTGCTCGAGCACCTGCGCTCCCCAGCCGGCCTCGCGGCCGGCGTAGAAACGTTCGCGGCAGACGAAGCCCAAGCGCTCGAACAGGGTGATCATGCGCGCGAACCAGGTGCGCGACGAACGGTAGGTGTGGTGATCGTCGTTGCCCCAGCCGAGGCCCAGCGCGTCCTGGCGCGCCTTCTGCACGCGGGCGGCACGGTTGCGGCCTTGCCAATACGCGCGCTCGCCGGCGAAGAACAGATCGCAGGCGATGTCGCGGCCGACCTCGGCGATCGCCATCGCGACCAGGCGATCGAGTTCGGCGAAGCCCTCGGCGTCGCTGGCCAGCGCGCGGCGACGTTGCGCGAAGCTCCGGCGATGGCGCGCGATGGCTTCGCGGCGCGTCGCCGGAATGGCGCAGCAGGAATAGCCGTCGTAGCCCAGCCGCTCGACCACGCGCAGTCGAGCTTCGCGACCTTCGGCGATGGTCGCGGTGCGCAGGGAGGCATCGGGGTCACCGACGATGGCTGCGCCGGGGGCAAGGGCCGCGACCGCGTCGCTGATCGATTCCACCTTCATGCCAGCGCCCCAGTGCTCGGCCGGCAGGATCGCCGGGAACAATCCGCCGGGATGGGCCAGGCTCCCGGGTGCGCCATCGCGCGCGGCGGCGGTGAATCCCGCGGCGTGGAAGGCGGCCAGGCCGACCGCGGGGACTTCGAGGTGGTCGAGCCAGTCGGACATGCGGGTGCCGGTCTCCTCGGACAAGCGCCGCGAGAGCTGCGCTGCGGCCGGACAACGGACCAACAGTTCGGCGAGCGCCGCGCGCACCGCCGCGCTCGCTGCTGGTTCTGGCCGCCACTGGAACTGTTTGAGTACGTCGGCCGCGTCCGCCATGGGGCTGATCCTAGCCGCGCGGCGGCAGCGAGTCAAACGCGCACACCTCGACCACTGCGTGGCGTTGGCGTAGGACCATGCTGGCGGCGCGCTGCGCGCCTTGTTAGGCTCGACCGCAACCATGCACGACGTCGTTCTGCTCGGCGCAGGCAAGATCGGCCGCGCCATCGCCAAGCTGCTCGGACACAGCGGCGATTACGCCGTCACCGTCGGCGATGTCGATGACCGCGCCCTCGCCCGGCTCGCCGGGGTGCCGAACACCACCACTTGTCACGTCGACGTCTCCGATCCCAACGCCCTGCGCGAGTTGCTGCGCGGCCGCGCCGCGGTGATCTCGGCCTGCTCGTTCGCGGTCAACCCCGGCATCGCCCGCGCGGCGCTCGAGGCCGGGGTCAGCTACTTCGACCTCACCGAGGACGTCGCCACCACGCGCATCACCCAGCAGCTCGCCTGCGAGGCACGCAAGGGCCAGGTGTTCATGCCGCAGTGCGGCCTGGCTCCGGGCTTCATCGCCATCGCCGGCAACCATTTGGCGAAGGGATTCGAGCGGCTCGACGAGGTGCGCCTGCGTGTCGGCGCGCTGGCCCAGTTCCCGACCGGCGAGTTGAAGTACAACCTGACCTGGTCGACCGACGGGCTGATCAACGAGTACTGCAATCCCTGCGAAGTCATCCACGAGGGCCGCAAGCTCGAGGTGCTGCCGCTCGAAGGGCTCGAACACTTCTCGCTCGACGGTGTCGATTACGAGGCGTTCAACACCTCCGGTGGCATCGGCACGCTCTGGGAATCGTTGCAGGGCCAGGTCCGCAACCTCGATTACAAGACGGTGCGTTACCGCGGCCATCGCGATCTCGTCGCATTCCTGGTCAACGAACTGCGCTTGGGATCGCGTCGGGCGATCCTCAAGGACATCCTCGAGCACGCGGTGCCCGGCACCCTCCAGGATGTGGTCCTGGTATTCTGCGTGGTCACCGGTTGGCGCGACGGGGTCTTCTCGCAGGTCAGCGACGCGCGCAAGATCTACCATGGCGAAGTCTTCGGCGAACCGTGGAGCGCGATCCAGATCACCACCGCGGCGGGCATCTGCGCCGCGGTCGACCTGCACCGCACCGGTGTGCTGCCATCGACCGGCTTCATCCGTCAGGAGCAGGTCGACTTCGACGCCTTCCTCGCCAACCGCTTCGGGCGCTATTACAACGGCCACGGACATCCCGTCGCGCCGGCAACCAGTCTGGCCTAGGTGTATGTGATGACCGACATCCTCTCCCGCCTCGGATTGTCCGCGGCCTGCGACGGCGTGTGCATCGCCGGACGCTGGAGCAGCGGTCCGCACGCGATGATCGCCCGTTCGCCGATCGACGGAGCGCGCACCGCGACGGTCGCCGCCGGTGGGACCGCCGAGACCGAGGCCGCGGATGCCGCCGCCGAGAACGCCTTCCCCGCCTGGCGCAGCGTCCCCGCCCCGCGGCGCGGCGAATACGTGCGGCGCATCGCCGAGCGCCTGCGCGCGCGCAAGGCCGACCTCGCCGCCCTGATCACCCT
>JACDEC010000216.1 GCA_013816645.1 Planctomycetota bacterium | reverse complement strand
CACATCTGGCTTGGCCGCGATGGCCGTCTGCTGCGTTGCGCGAACCTTGCGGTAGCGCTGCTACCGCGGCGGTTCGCGCGCCTTGCATCCAGCCATCGGGGCCGTCGCCATCTACAAAGAATTTCTATGTCAGGACACTAGGTGCAGGGACGTGCGGGGTTTGCCGTTACTTGGCGCTGACGGCGGGCGCGAGCACGGCTCCCGCGATGGTCGCGGTGAAGGTCCGCGGCCACACCGGGGCGTACTGGAAATCCTCGACCACCAGTTCGTGTTTGCCGTCCGGCACGGTGAGCGCGACCAGATCGGTGTTGGTGAACGATCCCCAGCCGCTCGACGGATAGTCGGTCCAGCACGCCATGTGCTGGACGCCATCGACGTGGTACTGGACCCAGGCCGTCCACGCCGGCTTGGTGACGTAGATGACGCGGGCTCGGCCTTCAGTCGAGATGCGGATCGCCTTGCCGTCGAGTCGGGCGGTGAACGGGGCCTCGCCACTGACGCAGAGCTTCCCGCCGAGATCGATCGACTGCTGCTTCTTCTCGTAGGTATCGGCGGCCTTGGTGTCGCCCTTCTTCAGGTCGGCGGTGCGCACAGTGCGCTCGAAGGGGGCGGGTCCGGTGAACCTGCAGCCCTTGTAGCCGATCGTGCCTGATCCGGCGGTGATCGCGAACACCACCTTGTCCTGGTACACGCGCACCGTGCCCGCCCGCGCGCTGAACGTCACCCCGTCGCGGTCGACGCTCTGCGCGGCGTCGCCGATGAAGATGTAGTCGGTCGATTCGCTGGTGACCACCTTGAGGCAGCCGTCGGCCAGCTTCTCGGCCTTGGGCGCGGCTTCGCCGTTCTTGCGCGGGAAGAGCACGCAGAACCAATCCTGGCCCGGCTTGCCCAAACCTTCGACGATGGTCTTGGTCTCGTCGGCCGCCAGTTTTGGGAAGGCGTCGTCGGGGAGGGCGAGCCGGCCGCCGTTCTTGACGCTGTAGGTCGCGGTGACGCGCGGCGCGAAGGTTCGCGGCTCGCTGAACCAGAACCACGAACCGGCGCCGTAATCAGTGGCCATCTCGATGGTCTGGCCGGTCTTGACCTCGAGCGCTTCATCCTTGATGCGCTGGTTCACCGTCAGCCGCTTGAACGCGGAGCCATCGACGCTGATGCGGTCTGCACCCTCGAGATTCATCCACGTCCACCAGGTCGGCCGCTTGGCCGCGCCAGAGACGGTATCGCGCAGCACGAAGTAGTCGGTGCCGTCGGGGCGCTCAGTCTTTTGGAACATCACCTTGCGGTTCCATGCGCTCGCCTGCTGGTCGGCGAACTGCTCGGGCGGCAGGAAGCGGCTGGCTTCGGCGTAATCGGTGTGGGCTCCGAAGGCGTATTCGCCCAGGGCATTGTCGACGCGGCCGAAGAGGTCGGTGAGATCGTAGGCGCCGACCTTGACCCGGTTGTGGTAGACCGAATTGTTTTCCCCCAGGGGAGCGACGCCGTACTGGTAGCCGGTGCCGGGCGACAACGGCGCGCCCTTGCCGTACACGATGACGTTGAGCGCGTCGGTGTCCCAGTGCCCCCAGTTGGTGCCGATGCGGAACAGCATGCTGGTCTCATCGGGCGTGCCGAAGCGGTTGCGGAAGACCACGCCGTACGTGGGCAGCACCGTGCTGGTCAACGGGACGGCCTTTTCGGCGAGGCTCGGGTCATAGCGGAAGGCCATGCCGGGATGATTCATCTCGCGCCTGCCGAGCGGAACCTGGGGCCAGCAGCGCTGATGCAGCATCATGAATTGACCACCGAGGTCGGCGTTGACCCGGGCCGCGTCCGCAGCGAACAGCCCGAACAGCGTCTCGCACTTGTTGGCGCCATTGCCCATGCCGGGGAGAATCCGCCAGCCGTCGTAGCGCGCGTCGGGCATGGTCAGGTTCGCGAGGTAGGCGATGGCCTTGGTGATCGGCGCGGAATGATCGGGGCCACCGGTATTGCGGATGATCATCGCTGCCTCGCCGAGGTAGCGCATCGGTCCATACGTGGCGTAGAGCGGGCATTCGAGCGGGACGCCGTCCGGCGCGACATACAGGGCGAGGCGGTGCTTCACGAAGTCCGCCGACTCCTCCATCCAGTGGGCGTAGAACGGATGATCGGGCAGCAGGCCCGCGGCGAAGGGCAGCGAGCACGTGCGGTTGATCGGCATGTTGTTGTTGCCGATATGACAGCCGGCGCCGCGCGGATTCATGTCGGGATTGGAGATCTGGTAGGCGATGACCGCGAGGATGCGGCGCAGGTCGCGACGCAGATCGGCGGGCAGGTCGGGGCAGGCCAGGGCATCATCGGCCCATTGCGTGGCCGGTCCCAGGAACTGCGATTGGCGGTAATGCGACAGTCCGCAGACGTTCCAGTTGCAGAGGTTGGGCCCGATGGCGCTGGTGATGTCGCGGATGGCGCGCTGCGCGTGCTCGATGGCGTGCTCGGTCTTGCCGCTGAACACGAAGTATTCGGCCAAGTCGGCGCGGTCGGGGTGGCGGTCGAGGGTCTGCTTGAGCCGATCGACATCGGCTTTGGTGTACCAGGCGCGGGGGTAGGCGGTCGCCGGGGCCTTGTCCGGCCAATCCAGGACCCACTCCTTGTAGGCATCGAGGCCGATGTAACCGACCGACTTCTGCACATCCTGCGGGGCCGGGCCGCCGTACAGGCACCACATGCGTCGGCCGTAGCTGGGTTTGAGCTCGCTGTCGTGCTCGTGACTGGACATCGGCGAGATGTCGTCGGTGACCTCGCCGTACCAGGTGACCGGGCGGACGCTGATCGGCAGCGACAGCACCATGCCGGCATCGGCCTTGTGCCAGACCATCAGCGCCATCATCCGGCGCCAGGCGCCCACGTGCATCGGGACCGCCGCGATGCGCGCGTCTGGTTGATCGGCTGATCCGCTCAGCTGGCAGGCTCCAGCCAAGCCGCCGCAGTGCCAGCCGGCGTTGATGCGGTCGATCAGGGTCATCCCCGCTTCGGGTATCGGCGGGAGCGGAACTCCACCCGCGGAGATCGGGGCGGCAGTCCGTGCCGCCTGCACCTTGCCGGCGACGTAGCTCTCGAGCGGCTGGGTGTTCAGGGCGGTATTGCGTTCATCCCAACTGACCAGACCGATGCTGGTAGGGGTGAAGCCCTTCTGCAGATCGACGAGAACGAAATCCTTGCCGGCAGTGATGCTGCCGAAATCGAACTCCTCGGTCACCTCGACGCGGTCGAGGCCGGGCGAGAGGGCGAATCGGCAGACGTATTCGCCGGCGGGCGCGAATTGGTAGCGGGCCTCGTATTCCAGGCAGGCCGGTCCTTTGCTGACCACCGTCATGGCGTAGCCGCTGATCGTGCGCTCGCTGACGAAGCGCGACGCGCCGATCCATGGGCCTTGCCCGATGCGCCAGCCCTGCATCGGAGCTGGCACCGTGCTTGCGTCGACCGGTGACGGCAAATTTTTAGCGCCGAGGCGCGGGACGCGAACGGCGACCGTTCCCGTGGAGAGTTCGAGCAGGTCACCCGCCTCGGTCATGCGCAAGGACGATGCCGCGGCTGGCCTGCCTGCAGCGAGCGTGAAGTTGGCGCGCGCGCCTTTGCCGAGACTGGCGACGAAGCTCAGCGTCGTCCCATCGATCTGGCAGGGCAGCTCGACCCCGGCGGCATCGCGGAGCACCACCGCGCCGGGTTTGAACACCGCGGGGTCGACCGTGTAATGGACGAGTTCGGGTCCCCAATCGCGGTAGCCATGATCGACCATGACGATCTCGCCGCTGCGCGGGACCACGGTGCGCGCCACCGGGTCGGCCGCCGAGACCGCGCCCAGACTGGCGGCGAGAAGCAGGATGGTACGCATCGACATGGTGAGATCCTCGGGTGCAGGGCTGATCGAGCCGCCGGAGCGGAACTGGAGTGGTGTGACTGGCAGACCGGGTGGGCCTGCGGGAGCAGAAGAACTCGGCGGAAGGGCGTTCGATAGCGGATGGCTGGAGGCTTGGCGTTGATCATGGGCGCCGCGCATGCCTGGGAAATGATCCGCTTCCCTGCATGTGACCAACAGACAGTAACAATGTTACTTATAATTGGTGATCGCCCGTCCCGGAGGACGATCAAAAACTATTATGCCAGTTAATACGCGCGGCAGCGGGCGGACTGTAGCACTGCGCCGGCGCAGCGCCCTCTCTCCTTTCGCGCTGCGTGCTAGGCTGCGGTCATGGGCGAGGGGCCATTCGAACTGGTGATCGGCGGGGATTTCCACTGTACGCCCGCCTGGACCAGCGATTGGGCCGCGCAACCGGATTACAAATGCTACTTTCCCCGACTCGGCACCGCCTCGTACACGCTCGAAGGCGGGCCAGCAACGACCCTGCGCGCCGGTCGGATCTATCTGATCCCCGGTCTGCAGCGTCAGCGCTACGACTGCGCACGCCGCATGGACCTCGATTGGATCCACTTCAGGCCGGCCGATCTCGCCTGGGCCAGGCACCTGGCGTGCGTACGCACGGTCGTCGAATGGCCCGTGCAGCCCTGGTCCTGGTGGAGACCAACCTGGCGCGGGATCGCGACCTGGCAGTCAGGGCGTGATCCCGTCCTGGCCCTGCGGCTGCATGCCCTGATCCAGTGCCTGGTCGCCGACGCATGCGCGCGGGCGCCCGCGCGCATGCCGACCGACCTCGACAGTTCGCTGGCTGCGGCGGTCCAACGGCTCGAGGCCGACGGCCCCCCGCCGCCGTTGATCGAACTGGCCCGGCTGGCAGGGCGCAGTGCGTCGCGGTTCCATCGCGCATTCTCGGCGGCGTTCGGCTGCACGCCGCATGCCTGGCTGACCCGACGGCGACTGGCACGCGCCGGTGATCTGCTGCTGGATCCCACGCTCAGCGTCGCCGCGGTCGCGGAGCGCTGTGGCTACGACAACCAATTCTATTTCTCGCGCGCTTTCAAGCGCCACCACGGACAGAGCCCTGAGCATTGGCGACGGGGACGTTCCCTGGGGCCGTGAACGTCATATGGCGGGTCAGGCCCGCGGTGCGATCCTGCCGATCATGACCGCGGACGCCGTCTGGTATGGCATCACTGCGGCGTGCAGCCTGGGCGCCTTCGCCTGCGGCTGGGCACTCGGTCGGCGCGGCGGGCGGATCGCGCGCTGGGCCGCGGCGATCGGGCTCGGCTTGGTGATCGCCAAGACCGTGCTGGTGTGGAAGCCTCATTGGGAAGCCGCGCTGTTCCCATTCGTCGACTACGCCTACTTCCAGAGCTACTGGCGCTGGCTGGTGGCGCTGCTGTTCTTCGGATTGGCCACGCCCCAGCTGCCGGTGGCGTGGAATCGCGCGGTGGTCGCCATGCTCGCCGCCGGCGTGTTCGCCTGGGGTCTGTGGGACGAGCGTTGGATGATCGCGCCACCCAGCGAGGGCGCGCCGGTCGCCGCCGATGCCCGCCATCACTGCCCGCAATCGACCGGCTTCACCTGCGTGCCGGCATCGTGCGTGATGGTGCTGTCGTACTGGGGCATCCCCACCACCGAACGCGAGATGGCGACGCTGTGCTGCACGCGCGAGACCGGGACTACGACCTTCAACGGCTACCGCGGGTTGACCCTCAAGGCGGGCGACCACGGACTGCGCGCGCGCATCCGTCTATTCGCCGCGGACGAACTGCCGAGAGACGGCACGCCGCTGTTGTGGACCGACGGCTACCACGCCCGCGTGCTGCTGGTCTCGGACGGGCGCTGGATCGTCCACGATCCCTTGGCCAATGAACCGTGGGTGTGGCCGGCTGCGCAGGTGCAGGAGTTCCTGGCGGGGCCGGTGGTGTTGCTGGAAGCCAGCGA
>JACDEC010000001.1:13127-21782 GCA_013816645.1 Planctomycetota bacterium | reverse complement strand
TCCTCGGCCCGCGCGCCGCGGCCGGTGAAGATGTACTTGGCTTCGCCACAGCCCGGATCGTTGGCGAAACGGATGGCGTCGAGCGCGCCGGAATGCGACACCGCCGCGCAGAAGCGTTCGGGATGGCGCAGGGCGATCTTGAAGGCGCCGTAGCCGCCCATCGACAGCCCGGCGATCGCGCGCCCGGTGCGCGTGCCGACCGCGGGCAGCAGGCGTTCGACGTGATCGATCGACTCGAGGATGTGCGCCTCGTAGCGGCCGAGCTGGGAATCGCAGTACCAGGCGCGACCGCCGTCGGGCATCGCCACCATCACGCCGTGGCGCTGGGCGTAGCGCTCGATGCTGGTCCGACGCTGCCAGATCGTGTGGTCGTCGGACAGGCCGTGGAGCAGGCAGACCAGCGGCAGCCGCCCGGTCGCCCCGTCCGGCACGGTGACGAACAGCGAACTGGCCTTGGCCAGGGCATCGCTCCAGTGGTGCATGTGGATGAGCGTCATGGCGTCCCGCGGGCGCCCACCATGCCGGTCGTGCCGCCTGCGGGAAGGGGGTGCGGCGGCTGGCTTGCCTGGCGACGGCGCACGGCTCTACTGCCGCGCATGCGCGCCCGTCCGTACCTGGCCATCCTTGTCGCGCTGGCCATCGTCGGCTGCGAGACCCGGCCGCCGCTCACCCGCGGCAACGCCATCTCCTCCGCGGATTCCTTGCTGCTGCGCGACCACCGGGTGTGGGGTAATCCCCTCGAGGTGCTGCCGCCGGGGAGCCGCGACAGCCACGGTCACCGCTGGTGGCAGGTGCGTTACGCCGATGGTCCCGAGGGCTTGCCGCGCATCGTGCTGATCGACGACGAGAGCGGCTGGGCGCGCATCGCGCCCAAGGAGTACCGCCCGGCCGTCGCGGTGCGCTCGCGGCCGATCGATCCGGCCGAAGTCGCGCTGCAGCCCGGCGATTTCATCCTCCAGGTGGCGCCGGAGCAGCCGGCCGAACGCGATGCCGAGGTGCGCCTCGACGTCGCCGAGCTCAACCGGCTGGCCGCGCGCACCGGGCTCTATCCGTGTTTCTCGCTGCGCGCTGGTCGCGACGGGAGCTTGGCCATCGTCTACGGTTGGAGCGATGGTCACGGCATGCCGCGCGACGAAAGCGTGCGCGATTGGCTGGCGCTGCGCACCAGGTTCGCGGACAGCCGTTGGATCGACCTGCGCAACTGATCATCGCTGTGCATCGATCGTCTTTGTGCGCGACGCGTAGACGCCACCGCCCTTTTCACTTCCTTGGACGAAGCCCGGTTGGACCGTCTGATACGTATGCATCAGCCTGATAAGCCGCTGTTGTCGATCGTGGTCCCGGTGAAGAACGAGGAGGTCACCCTGCCCGCATTGGCCGGCGAGGTGTCCGCCGCCATGGCTGGCGTCGACTATGCCTGGGAGGTCGTCTGGGTCGACGACGGCTCGACCGACCGCAGCCTCGAGATCATGCGCGCGCTGCCCGCGCCCCACCGCTTCATCCGCCTCGATCGCAACCACGGCCAGTCCGCGGCTTTCGCCGCGGGATTCCGCTCGGCGCTGGGTGCCTGGGTCGGAACCATCGACGGCGACGGCCAGAACGACCCGCAGGACCTGCCCAAGCAGCTCGCGCACGCGCTGGCCACCAAGGCCGACATGGTCAATGGCTACCGCGCCAAGCGCCAGGATTCGCTGGTGCGCAAGATCTCGTCGAAGGTCGGCAACGGTTTCCGCAACTGGATCACCGGCGAGACCGAGGTGCGCGACGTCGGCTGCTCGACGCGCGTGGTGCGCCGCGAAGCGGTGCTCGACCTGCCGTTCTTCCACGGCATGCACCGCTTCCTGCCCACGCTGGTGCGCATGCGCGGCTACCGCATGGAGCAGATCGCGGTCAACCACCGGCCGCGCGCCGGCGGGCGCTCGAAATACGGGGTCTGGAACCGTTTGTGGTCGGGCATGCGCGACTGCTTCGGAGTGCGCTGGCTGCAATCGCGTCACCGCAGCTGGAAGGTCGTCGAGGGTCTCGGCGCTGCGGATGCCGAGTTGGTCCCGATCCAGCCGCAGGGGGCGCACCAGCCGTCCGCGGTGCAGGGGACCAAGATGGCGGCGCGCAGTTCCTAGCCTTCCGCCACTGGCTGCCGCTTGCGTCGCGGCGACGGTCGCAGAATCCCGGCCATGAGCTTCATGGACACGGTGATCGGCAACCTCGCTGGCATCACCCTGACGGGCTGGAAGATCTGCGGCCTGGTTGGCACGATCTGCTTCGGTCTGCGCTGGTTCGTCCAGGCCTGGCACCGCAAACGCACGGGATCGGCCGTCATTCCGCTCGCCTTCTGGCTGATGAGCGTGGTCGGCGCCTCGCTGACGCTGCTCTACTTCATCTACGGCAAGAACGACAGCGTCGGCATCATCGGCAACCTGCTCCCGCTCTCGGTGGCGCTGTACAACGTGTGGCTCGATCTCGCCCAGCGCCGTATGCGACCACCGACCGCCACCTGAGTACCACGGTCGACGCAGTCCGGTCGTGCAAGCGCGCGGGGTTGCCTGCCCGTTCCCGCAGCGGGCTCGGGACAATGGCCGCATGCTGCGTCGGCGGGTGTATTGGGGGATCGCGGTCGCCGGGGCCTTCGCGGTCCTGTCGACCGTGTGCGTGGTGGTCTCGTGGACCACCAACGACGGCGGCGAAGCGTCGCGCTGGTGGCTGCTGTTCGGATGGGGCGCGCAGGCGCTGTTCAGCGGCCGCTTCGTGGTCCAGTGGTTGGCGAGCGAGCGCGCCCACCGCACCGTGGTGCCGCCGGCCTTCTGGTGGCTCAGCGCGTTGGGCGGGCTCTCACTCGGGGTCTACTTCTCCCGCCGCGGAGATCCCGTCGGGCTGGCCGGGCAGCTGGCCCCGCTGGCCATCTACGGGCGCAACCTCTGGCTGATCCACGTCGGCCAGGGCGGTGCGGTCGATCAGGGCCCAGGGGTCGCCGCGGCCGATGTCGATGCGCGCGCCGCCGCCGTTGGTGAATCCGCGGTAGGCACCGCTGAGCGGGATCAGCAGCCGGCGCACGGGTGAGGCGCGCAGCCAGGTCGCTGCCTCTCGCGATTCCTCGGCGAACGGGCGCTCGTAGCCGAACGTCGTTACCACTTTGGGGCTGGCGAGCACGAACTGCTCACGGAAGCGGACGATCCCCAGTTCGCCATCCCCGACGCGATCCCAGACCTGTGCCATCACCGCGGTGGGATGCTTGCCGGCGTTGAGCAGGGGATAGCCGACCAGGCCATACAGGGTCCAGCCCAGGCACAGCGTGGCGATCAGCGCGGTGACCCCGTGCCGCACGCGGGCAACCGCGGCGATCGCCGCGAAGGCGAGGCCGGCGGCCAGGGCCATGGCGCCCAATGCCGGCACCGGGAAACCATACCGCGAGATCTTCATCAAGATCTTCTCCGGGGTGAGGCCGGTCACCGCGACCAGGCCGGCGACCACGAGCGCCGCCGCGAGCGTCGCCGTCAGGGCGAAGGCGCTCAGACGCACATCGCGTCGCCGGATCAGTCCAGGCAGCAGCGGAGCCAGGGCCAGGACTACGCCAGGCACCGCGGGCAGCAGATAGACGCCGCGCTTGCCGGGGCTCAGGCTGAAGAACAGCACGACCAGCAGCGACCACGCCAGGGGAATGATGATGCGCGGATCGCAGCGCCGCACTCGTCGCCACCACGCGGGAACCACCCACGGCGCGAGCGGCGTCAGCGGCAGCCACAGTACCGCGGCCTGGACCAGGTAGTACCACCAGGCGTGATGGTGATGCCACGAGGCGACGTAGCGATCGCGCGTCTGGCGCACCAGGATGTTGTCGCGGTAGGCGATCAAGGCGGGATCGTCGCTCGCCGCCACCGCCAAGACCATGGGAACCACCCAGGCCGCGATCACCAGGAGCAGCAGCGGCGGACCGATCAGCCAGCGCCAGTCCAGGCGCAGCCGCGGCAGGGTCGGCGCGATGGCTGGGTCGCGCCAGGCCCACACGCGCAGCGCCAGCCACGGCGCCAGGGCGAGGACCGGCAGGAAGCCCACGCCCTTGCTGATCACCCCCAGGCCCATCGCGATCCATGCCAGCGCCCACCAGGTCCACGCCGGCCCGAGCAGGAGATGACGCAGCAGGCCATAGAGCGCGAGCGTCGTCCACAGGCACAGGAAGGCGTCGATCTGCGCGGCCTTGGCTTGGATGGCGAACTGCGCGCAGACCAGCAGGGCGAGCCCGGCGGCGATGCCGGTGCGGCGGTTCCACAGCCGTCCCGCGAGGTCGGCGACCAGCCAGACGCAGCCGACCGCGGCGATCAGCGACGGCAGCAGGATCGCCAGGCGCAGCCAGCCGGTGGCGGCGTAAGCCGCGGCGACCGCCCACAGGAAGAGCGGCGGCTTCTGGGCGTACAGCTCGCCGTTGCGGCGGGGGAACAGCCAGCCGCCCTGGTCGACCATGTCCCTGGCGATCAATGCGAAGCGCGGCTCGTCCGGAGTCCAGGCATCGCGCAGGCCGATGCCGGCGCCGACCACGACCGCGGTCAGGATCAGCAGCCAGCCGAGTCGGCGGCGGTCGCGACGGGCACGGTCGGTGAGGTCCAGGTCGGCGGGCACGGGCGGCATCGTGAGCAGCCACGGTACCAGCACCAGCGTTGAGCGCGCGCGGACGCGGTCCGCAAACAGCGCGACCGGGAGCTGGGCCCCCGGTCGCGTGATCCTTCAGGTCGCAGCCGCAGGCGGCGGGGGCGGCGGCGGCGGGGGCGCCGAGGGGGGAACGGTGTGCGCGGTCATCGAGTTGGCGGGCGCGCCGGCCGATTCCTTGGCCGCCTCCTGCTTGGCCTCCTCCTCGAGCTCCTTGGCGAGCTGATCGAGATCCTCGAGGTCCTCATCGTCCCAGTAGTCGTCTTCGCGCACCACCAGGTAAGTCAGCATGCCGCCGCCGATGAACAGGTTGAGGCAGTAGCCCAGCACGAAGGCGCCGATGATGATCTGCCAGATGCCGGTCGCTCCGCCCGTCCACTTGTAATAGCTGCTGGGTTCGGGGGTCGCGCCCTCGCTGGTCCAAAAGACCCGCGTCGGCGGTTCGGCGAAGGCCACCTGACTGGCCATGTAGCCGATCAGCGGCCGGAACAGGTCGGCGCTCGGAGCGTTGGCGTCCATGGTGATCTTGCTGAGCACCTTGTCGTGGGTCAGCGCGGCCTGGCGTTCGGTCTCCTTGAGCGCTTCTCCGGGCATGGTCTTGCTGGTCTCGGTCAGCTGGCGCATGCCGCCGAAGCCGATCCAGGCGCTGACCGTGATCAGCACCACGGTCAGCGCCAGGCTGCCGACCAGGATGTGCGGCTTGGTGCCGACCGCCTCGAAGGTGTCGACGACGTTGTCGAACCAGCCGTGCTTGCGGATCGCGATGATGCTGGGGAACACGAACACGCTGAGCACCACGGCGATGCCGAGCAGGACCACGAACAGGGCCAGCAAGTAGCCGAGCGGGTAGAGGATCGCGTAGATGGTCGGTCCGGCCATCGGGATGCTGCCGACCAGTTCGGCGCCGGCGAGCAGCAGCTTGAAGCCGGCGAGCAGGCCGGTCAGGAACAGCGGCACCAGCAGGGCCGGGACGATGCGCTTCTTGTACTGAGTCAGCGCTTCGCCGAGCGAGAGGAACTCATCGTCGAGCAGGTCGGCCTTCATGAACACCGCCACGAGCGTCGCGGCGAGGCTGAAGATGGTGAGCGCGACCATGCCCCAGGCGTAGTCGAGGGCCGACATCACCCACCTCGGCCAACCTTCGGGCAGCTCCGCGAAGAGCTTGAACCACAGGGCCAGCAGGATGACGGTGATCGCCGAGATCAGCATGCACTTCGGCTTGAACGCCAGCATCGGCGCCGTGAACACATCCTTCCAGGTCCACTGGCGGGGTTCCGGCTTCCACTCGTCCGGGGCCTTGTCGCCGGCAGGCTTTGCGCCGCTGTCGGCAATCACCGGCGTGGTCGGATCACTCATCGCAACTCTCCGTAGGAATTAGGAGCGCCACTCTAGAAGCGAGCCCGGAGCTTGGCAACGACCAGCAC
This sequence comes from Planctomycetota bacterium, assembly GCA_013816645.1. Lineage (GTDB taxonomy): Bacteria > Planctomycetota > UBA11346 > UBA11346 > UBA11346 > JACDEC01. The sequence continues at coordinate 15,720 of JACDEC010000001.1, read as the reverse complement.
CCCTGGGCGAACGTCGAGACGCCGCAGGGGAGGAACCGCCCATTGCGGTGCCGTTCGCGGTGGCTTGCGCCGCCCCCGGTCCCGGCTCGAATACCCGGCCCCGCGCGGTGCCAGGAGCGAACATGGGCAAGAAACGCCGAAAAGACGCCTTCATCACCAGGCATTTCCTGCTCGGCAGCAAGCGCGCTCAGGGGCTGTATCACGACTTCGCCAAGGCGATGCCGATCATCGACTACCACTGTCACCTGCCGCCCGACGAGATCGCCAACGACCGCCAATTCGAGAACCTCACCCAGGCTTGGCTGCATGGCGACCACTACAAGTGGCGGGCGATGCGCACCAATGGCGTGGCCGAGCGTTTCTGCACCGGTGACGCCAGCGACTGGGAGAAGTTCCTGGCCTGGGCGCAGACCGTGCCGAAGTGCCTGCGCAATCCGCTCTACCACTGGACCCATCTCGAGCTCAAGCGCCCGTTCGGCATCAGCGATCGGCTGCTCGGACCGCAGACCGCGACGTCGGTGTGGAACGAGTGCAATGAGCTGCTGGGCGAAGCCGATTTCAGCGTGCGCGGCATCCTCGCTCAGATGAACGTCCAGGTCGTCTGCACTACCGACGACCCCGTCGACAACCTCGAGCATCATCTGGCGATCGCCGGCGATCCCGGATGCGCCATCCAGGTGCGCCCGACCTGGCGCCCCGACAAGGGCATGGCGGTCGACGACCCCGCGGCGTTCAACGCCTGGGTCGATCGCCTCGGCGCCGCCGCGAACGTCGATATCCGCGATTTCACCGCCTATCTCAGCGCGTTGCGCGCCCGCCACGACGCGTTCCACCAGGCGGGGTGCCGACTCTCCGACCACGGTCTCGATACCGTTTACGCCGAATCGTACAGCGAGTCGCAGATCGCGGCCGCCTTCGCCAAGATCCGCGGTGGCCAGGCGCTGGACCAGGCTGAACGCGATCGCTTCAAGTCGGCGATGCTTCACGAGGGCGCGCTCATGGACCACGCCAAGGGCTGGGTGCAGCAGTTCCACATCGGGGCGTTGCGCAACAACAACCAGCGCCTGTTCAAAGCCCTGGGTCCGGACAAGGGCTTCGATTCGATCGGCGACGCCAACTACGCGGTGCCGCTGTCGCGCTTCCTCGATCGCCTCGACGTGACCGACCAGCTCGCGCGGACCATCGTCTACAATCTCAATCCGCGCGACAACGAGCTGCTCGCGGCGATGATCGGCAACTTCCAGGACGGCAGCGTCGCGGGCAAACTCCAGCTCGGCAGCGGCTGGTGGTTCCTCGACCAGAAGGACGGCATGGAGCGCCAGCTCGAGGCGGTTTCGAACCTGTCGCTGCTCTCGCGCTTCGTCGGCATGACCACGGATTCGCGGTCGTTCCTCAGCTACACTCGGCACGAATACTTCCGTCGCACGCTCTGCAACCTGCTCGGGGCCGAGATGACCGCCGGTTCGCTCCCCGACGACCTCGCCCTGGTCGGAGCCATGGTGCAGGACATCTGTTATCATAATGCCGCTGCCTATTTCGACTTCGGACTCGAGGCCAAGGCTGGCTCCCCGGTCGGGGAGTGCGCGAAGGCCAAGCGCAAGCCTGCCGCCAAGCGCTGAGAGCGCTGAGGACGGTGGGTGGGCAGCCCTGAGGCGACCAGCCTGGCGGACTCTGGCGTCGCGCGCGCCGGGCGCACACTGGATGGCACATGGCCAGCCCGGCGTCACCGCTGATCTCCGTGCTCATCGCCTTGGCAGCTGGGCTGACCACCGGCGCCGCCATCGGCGTAGCCGTGCAGTCGAGCGCCAGCAGCGAATGGAAGCAACGCTGGCAGGAAGACACCGCTGCGCTCACCGCGCGCGCGCAGCGTGCCGAATCCGCCTTGGTCGCCGAACAGCAGAAGGCCGGCACCGCGGTCAACGAAGCGACCCGCCTCAAGGCGGTGGTCGTCGAACAGGCCCGCGAGATCGAGATCCTGCGCATCGCCGCCGAGCCGCGCTTCGCCGATATCGATGCCGAGTCCGCGCCGCCGCTGCCGACCGGCGTCCGGTAACACCGGGCCGCAACGGAGCCACGTCCGCTGGCTGTCCCGCAGGGCTGCCAGAGCGTAGCGTCAGCGCGGTTTCCGCGGGTCGCCCCGACCGAGGACATGGCGCGAAGCGTAGTGTGCCCGCGCGGTGTTGCGCGGGACTGGCCGGTCTTTCTCCTGCACACCTCCACCGGAACCCTCCCATGCCCCGCACCCTCCTGCTGCTCCTCGCGACCCTCGCCCTCCTCTCTGGCGCCGACCGCCCGGTCATCACCGCCGACACCCTGCATGGCACCTGGATCGTGGACGCCAAGGCGCTCAAGCCCGAGCACCAGGGCGCCTCCGAAACCGCCAAGGCGATCGACGGCTACGGGATCACCTGCACCTTGCGCACCTGCAAGGTCACGCTCGACGCCGAAGGTCCGTACGCAGGCATGTGGCGGGTCGAGAACGCCACCGCCGACGCGGCGACCATCGTCGTCCAGCCCAAGGGCGGCGAGGAACGTCGCCTGCCCATCAGCTACGACGGCAAGCGCCTGGTCCTCACCGGCTCGCCCGACCAGC
>JACDEC010000001.1:2141-13117 GCA_013816645.1 Planctomycetota bacterium | reverse complement strand
GATCAAGGCGCCGCGCTGATGCATCAGCGCGTGCTCGGCCGCACCGGCATCGCGGTCTCCGAGATCGGCGTCGGCGCCTGGCAGCTCGGCGGTCCGCTGATCCTCGACGGCAAGCCCGATGGCCATCCCGATATCGGCGAGGCCGCGGCGATCGCGCTGATCCAGCGCTGCGGCGATGAACTCGGCATCGACCTCGTCGATACCGCTGAACAGTACGGCGCCGGCGAGAGCGAGCGTCGGGTCGGCAAGGCGCTGGCCGGACGGCGCGATCGCTGGGCGATCTCGACCAAGTTCGGCGCGCTGGTCGGGCCCGGTGGTGAGCGCATCAACGATCCTTCGGCGGCGCGCGTTCCGGTCTCGCTCGAAGGATCGCTGCGGCGCCTGCGCACCGATCGCGTCGACATCTACCTCTGCCACGTCGGTCCCGAGCCCCGCGAACTCGACGGCGTCGCCGGCGCGCTCGCCGAACTCAAGCGCGCCGGCAAGGTCCGCGCGGTCGGCATCTCGACCGCGAATCCCGAGCACTGCCGCTGGTTCCTCGATCGCGGCATGCTCGACATCGTGCAGTATCCGCGCAGCCTGCTCAGCGCTCCTGACGAGCCGGTGTCGGCGCTGGTCGCCGCCAGCGGCGCGGGCGGGATCGTGCGCGGCGCCTTCGCCGGCGGTCGGCTGTGCGGCAAGTACTTCGACCGCCCGCCCGCGTTCGCCGCGGACGACATCCGCGGCAACTGGTTCCAGGGCGCCGCGGCCGATCAGTTCCGCCGCTGCGCCGTGTTCCGCGAACTGGTCGATGCGCGACGCACCATGCCGCAACTGGCGCTGCGCTGGCTGCTCGACCAGCCGGCCACGCACAGCATCATCCTCGGCGCCAAGCGTTTCGAGGAATACCGCGACGCGGTCGGCGCCAGCGCGCTGCCCGCGCTGACCGAGGCCGAGCGGGCGCGGGTCGCAGCGCTGCGCGCCCAGGCGGTCTGACCATCGGTCGCGACCGTTGGATTGGATGCAGCAGGGGGCGGTTGACCGTCGCACGTCGCCGCTAGTCTTCGCGATCCGGAGATCCCTCATGTCGACCCACGCCCCTCTCGCCGGCTTGCTCCTCATCGCCGCGGCCCTGCCTGCCGCCGACTACGTCGACGTCCGCCTGCTCGGCGGCAGCGCCCCCGGCATCGCCGGCGCGCGCGATCACGACGACGACGACACCATCGACATCGATTCGCGGCTCGGCGGCACCATGTCCCTGCACGTCGTCTACGTCAACGCGGTGCCCGGCAAGATCGGCTGGTGCGTGGGCGGCGGGCTGTTCGCGCGTTCGCACGATGGCCGCAACGACGCCAAGGACGAGGTCCGCGTCGGCGCCGCCGGCCTGGAAGCCACGGGCGGGATGGTCTTCCGCCCGACCCACCGCTTCCACCTCGAGGCTCCGGCCGCCACCATCTCGCTGGGCGGCTCGCGCGTCGAAGTCGAAGGCGACAAGACCGGCGACGGCGGCTACTCCGCGATCGACGTGCACGCCGGCGCCTACTACAGCTTCGGCGAGAAGGGCGTGCAGCTCGGTGCGGTGTTCGGCATCGGCCTGTTCAGCGCGAACACCGAGGACGATGCGACCGACCACGACATCACCTTCTACGGCGCGGAACCCTGGCTCCAATTGGCGCTGGGCTGGCGCTTCTAAACCGCATCCATTCTCGACCGCGATGCCTGCGTTGGACTCGCCTTGCGCTCCACCAGGAGCGCGGCGGGTCGTCCACCTTGGCCTCGCGGCCGATAATGGCGCGGTCAGGTTTTGGCGTGATGACAACGAAGACAGAACAGGCCTTTCGGCCGCGGTTTTCTCAGGGCTTGGCGTGACCGTAGGCGCGGAAGCTGCGCCATAACCGGGACAAGCCGTTGCTGCCGAAGAACAGGGCGATGCCGAGCGCGAGCTCGATGATGGTGCCGCACACGGGCGCGAGGTATTCCGAGACCATCGCGCCAGGCTCCAGGAGCGACAGCAGGTCGGTGACCAGGACGGGCAGCGCGTCGGTGACGAGCAGCACGCCGATGATGCTGAACGCGACGCGCTGGAGCATGACGACGATGCCGCCGTCGATCGGGACGGGTTCCTTGGCCACCACCGCTTCCGACCAGGCGCGCGAGGCAGAGTACGCGGCGAAGGCCGTGCCGAGCAGTATGAGCAGCGGCAGGGTCATCCAGGCGATGTATCCGGTTGGAGCGTTCTGCGCGTAGGCGATGATCTGCAGGAACAGGAACAGGGCCTTTACCAGCAGTACCACCGCGATGATGCGCCAGGCGACCTCGCGCAACTGGTTGCGCTGGAAGAACACGCTGTCGCGCGGATCCGGATCAGCCGGCCCCGGCTGGGTGTGGGTCGGCTGCTCGTAGGGATTGATCGGCTGCGCCATGGCGTCTCCCGCCGCATGGTGCTGCGGTCCGCCACCAAACAAACAACCCCGGCCATTTGGCCGGGGTTGCTCGATCCCGTCTCATCACGGGGGCAGGCGCGGAGCGCCGTTCAATGGGGGGACCGCCCTGATGGCGGTTCGCCCATTAATGCACGCTGCCGGCGATCGCGTTGTCGTCGTCCTTCAGATCCGTGATCATCGCTTCGACCGTGAGCATCAGGCCGGCGACCGACGCGGCGTTCTGCAGGGCGACGCGGGTCACCTTGGCGGGATCGACGACGCCGGCCTTGACCAGGTCCTCGAACTCGCCCTTGCGGGCGTTGTAGCCCCAGTTGTTGCTCTTGTTGGACAGGATCTCGGCCACGATCACGGCGCCGTTCTTGCCGGCGTTCTCCGCGATCTGCTTGGCCGGGGCTTCCATCGCCTTGATGATGATGTCGGCGCCGAGCTTCTGGTCGTGCTCGAGGTTCTTGGTCGCATCTTCGACGGCCTTGCGGGCGCGCAGCAGCGCGACGCCGCCGCCGGCGACGATGCCTTCCTCGACCGCCGCGCGGGTCGCGTGGAGGGCGTCCTCGATGCGCGCCTTCTTCTCCTTCATCTCGGGCTCGGTGGCCGCGCCGACGTTGATCACCGCGACGCCGCCGGACAGCTTGGCGAGGCGCTCCTGGAGCTTCTCCTTGTCGTAGTCCGAGGTGGTGACGTCGATCTGCTGCTTGATCTGGTTGATGCGGCCCTGGATGTCGGCCTTCTTGCCGGCGCCCTCGATGATCGTCGTGTTCTCCTTGTCGATGGTCACGATCTTGGCGGTGCCGAGATCGGCGAGCTCGACGCTCTCCAGCTTCTCGCCGATGTCCTCGGCGAGGAACTTGGCGCCGGTCAGGCAGGCGATGTCCTGGAGCATGGCCTTGCGGCGATCGCCGAAGCCGGGCGCCTTGACCGCGCAGACGTTGAGCGTGCCGCGCAGCTTGTTGACCACCAGGGCGGCGAGGGCTTCGCCTTCGACCTCCTCGGCGATGACCAGCAGCGGCTTGCCGGCCTGGGCGACCTTCTCGAGCAGGGGCAGGAACTCGCGCAGGTTCGAGATCTTCTTCTCGTAGACCAGGATCAGCGGCTTCTCCAGATTCACTTCCTGGTTCTCGGCGCCGGCGGCGAAGTAGGGCGAGATGAAGCCCTTGTCGAACTGCATGCCTTCGACGAGCTCGAGCTTGGTCTCGGTGCTCTTGGCCTCCTCGACGGTGATGACGCCGTCCTTGCCGACCTTGTCCATCGCCTCGGCGAGCAGCTTGCCGATCTCCTCGTCGGAGTTGGCGCTGATCGTGCCGACCTGGGCGATCTCGGCCGAGCTCTTGATCTTGGTCGAGAGCTTGGCGATCGAGTCGACGGCGGCCTGCACGGCCTTGTCGATGCCGCGCTTCACTTCGGTCGGGTTGGCGCCGGAGGTGATGATCTTGAGGCCTTCGCGGTAGATCGCCTCGGTCAGGACCGTGGCGGTGGTGGTGCCGTCGCCGGCGACCTTGGAGGACTTCTCGGCGACCTCCTTGACCATCTGCGCGCCCATGTTCTCGAAGGGGTCCTTGACCTCGACTTCCTTGGCCACGGTCACGCCGTCCTTGGTGACGGTCGGAGCGCCGAAGCTCTTCTCGATGACCACGACCTTGCCGGTCGGGCCCATGGTGACTTTGACGGCATCGTTCAGGGTCTGGATGCCCTGGAGGATCTTGCGGCGCGCGTCGTCGCCGAACATCATCTGCTTAGCCATGTGATTTATTTCCTAGATTTGGTGTTTTGAAACTGTGTTGGATGGAGGGGGCAGGCGCGGAGCGCCGTTCGTTGGGGGAGCGGCCTGATGCCGCGTCCCCCAACGAACTAGCCGAGCTTGGCGAGGATGTCGGATTCCTTGAGGATCACGATCTCTTCGCCGTCGACGGTCAGCTCGCTGCCCGAGTACTTGCCGAAGAGGATGAGGTCGCCGGTGGCGACATCGGGCTTGGCGCGCTCGCCGTTGTCGAGCAGCTTGCCGGGGCCGACCGCCAGGACCTTGCCCTGCTGCGGCTTTTCCTTGGCGTTCTCCGGGAGCACGATGCCGCCGGAGCTGGTCTGCTCGGGTTCGGTGCGCTTGACGACGATACGGTCGTCGAGCGGCTGGATGGTGGTCTGCTTCTTCTGTGAGGGGTTGGCCATGGGATGTTCCTAGCTGGATAGAGTGTTTGGTTGATTGATGAAAAGACCGGGGCCGGGGGGCAGGGGTCGGGGGCCGGTTGGTACCAGCCTCCGACCCCGGGGGATTGCTTAGAATCCGCCCATGCCGCCCATGCCGCCCATGCCGCCGCCCATGCCGCCCATGTCGTCGTCTTCACCGCCGCCATGGCCGCCGTGGCCGCCGCCGCCGCCCTTCTTCTTGGGCTCCTTGATCTCGGCGATCATGGCTTCGGTGTTGAGCAGCAGGGTCGCCACCGACGCGGCGTTGACGAGCGCGCTCTTGGAGACCTTGACCGGGTCGATGACGCCGGCCTTGATCAGGTCCTCGAACTCGCCGGTCTTGGCGTTGTAGCCGACGCCGCCCTTGGCCTTCTGGACCTCGTTGGCGATGACCTCGCCTTCCTGGCCGGCGTTCTCGGCGATGGTGATGGTCGGCAGGCGCAGCGCGCGCTTGATGATGTCGGCGCCGATGCGCTCGTCGCCGATCATCGCCGCCTTGTCGATCGAATCGATCGCGCGCAGGTAGGCGGTGCCGCCGCCAGCGACGATGCCTTCCTCGACTGCGGCGCGCGTGGCGTGCAGCGCGTCGTCGACGCGGTCCTTGCGCTCCTTCATCTCGGCTTCGGTGGCCGCGCCGACCTTGATCACCGCGACGCCGCCGGCGAGCTTGGCCAGGCGCTCCTGGAGCTTCTCGCGATCGTAGTCGCTCTTGGTGTCCTCGATCTCGCGGCGGATCGACTTGATCCGGCCCTGGACGTCGGCGCGCTTGCCGGCGCCTTCGATGATCGTGCAGTTCTCCTTCTCGACCTTGACCGCCTTGGCCTTGCCGAGGTCGGACAGCTCGATGTTCTTCAACTCGATGCCGAGGTCCTCGAAGATCGCTTTACCGCCGGTGAGGGTGGCGATGTCCTGGAGCATGGCCTTGCGGCGGTCGCCGTAGCCCGGCGCCTTGACCGCGCAGCACTTGAGGATCTTGCGCATGTTGTTGACGACCAGCGTGGCCAGGGCCTCGCCGTCGACGTCCTCGCTGATCACCAGCAGGCTCTTGCCGGCCTTGGCGACCTTCTCGAGCACCGGCACCAGTTCCTGGACCGACGAGATCTTCTTCTCGACGATCAGGATCAGCGGCTCCTCGAGCTCGGCGGTCAGGTTGTCGCCGTTGGTGATGAAGTTCGGGCTGATGTAGCCGCGGTCGAACTGCATGCCTTCGACGACGTCGACCTCGTCCTTGATGCCCTTGCCTTCTTCGACGGTGATGACGCCGTCCTCGCCGACCTTGGCCATGGCGTCGGCGATCTGCTTGCCGATCTCGGCTTCGTTGTTGGCGCTGATCGTGCCGACCTGGGCGATGGCCTTGAAGTCGCCCTTCACCTTGATCGCCTGCTTGTCGAGGTTGGCGAGCACCGCGGCGACGGCCTTGTCGATGCCGTGCTTGATGTCGAGGGGGTTGACGCCCGCGCCGACCGCCTTGAGGCCCTGGGCGAAGATCGCCTCGGCGAGCACGGTGGCGGTGGTGGTGCCGTCGCCGGCCTGGGTGCCGGTCTTGGAGGCGACTTCCTTCACCATCTTCGCGCCCATGTTCTCGAAGGCGTCGCGGAACTCGATCTGCTCGGCGACGGTCACGCCGTCCTTGGTGACCTGGGGCGAGCCATAGCTCTTGTTGATGACCACGTTGCGGCCGGAGGGGCCGAGCGTGCACTTCACCGCGCGGGCGAGTTTCTCGACTCCGCTACGGATCTTTTCGCGGACATCTTCATTGAAGACGATCTTCTTGGCAGCCATGGGGAGAATCTCCTACGGGCGGATTGACACGGACAGGTGGATGGAAACCGGGTGGGTCGCCTATAAAGCATGGCCTGTGCCAGTAAGCAAGGCATTGCGTATCAAACCTTTATGACGACGGAGCCTAATCGGGCCCCCACCCTGCGGTCACTTTGACAAACGACGACCCCCGGCAGAAGGCCGGGGGTCCGTGGGTCGACGGCCGCGTCTGGAGGTCAGTTTGACGAGCTGCTGGCCTTGGAGGCTGGGGGCGGGCTCTTGGTCTTGGTCGCCGGCGTGTTGTCGACCTTGGTCGCCGGTTTGGCGGCCGTATCCGGCGAGCTGGGGGTCGCTGGGGCGCTGTCGCCACTGCTGCGGGTCTTGTAGTCCGAACTGCGGTTGTAGTCGGTTTCCCAGAAGCCGCTGCCCTTGAAGATCACCCCGGCGCCGCCGGAGAAGATCCGCACCACCTTGCAGCGCTTGCACTTCGGGCATTTCTTGAGGGGCTCGTCGCGCATCGCCTGGAAGGCTTCAACGATGCCGCAGGACGAACAGGCGTATTCGTAGGTTGGCATGGGTTTGCTCCTGAACTGCGAGCGCGCGCAGCACTCGGCGACACGGCGTTACTCGCGCGAAGGCGGACTGGCATCCTAGCGTACAAACCGATCCTGACAACGACGGGAAGGGGTCACTCGATGAGCGGCGAAGCGCCTCCACTGCACCTCGCCGTGATCGGTACGGGTACCGGCGTGGGCAAAACCTGGGTCACGGGAGCCCTGGTGCGGGGACTGCGTGGCCTCGGCCGGCGCTGTTGGGTCCACAAGCCGGTGGCGTGCGGCGGTTGGGATGGAGCGACCAGCGAGGACGGTCGCACGCTGGCGCTGCTCGCAGGAGACGGTCAGGACCCGGCGAGCATCTGTCCGCGACAATACCCCGAGCCGTCATCGCCCCACCTGGCCGCGGCGCTGGCTGGCGATCGCCCGTGCTTGGCCGACCTGGTCGCCGCCGCCCGGGCCGTGCGCGGCCCGGCTGATCTGGTCCTCGAAACCGCGGGCGGCCTGCTCAGCCCGCTGACCGCTGCGCGGGAAACCGTGGCCGATCTGGTCCAGGCGTTGGCGATGCCGACGCTGCTGGTGAGCGTCCCCGACCTGGGCACGCTCAGCCACACCGCGCTCACGGTCGCCGAAGCCCGCCGCCGTGGCATCGCGGTGCTCGGCCTGGTCGTGGTCCACGTCCGCCCGACCGTCGCCAGCGTGGCGGTGGCGACCGCTGCGCGCGAACTCGCGGAGATCTGCGCCCTGCCCGTGCTCGCCGAGATCGCCCACACCACCGGGATGTTCAGCGACGACGCGGTATCGCGCGCGCTCGCCGGCGCGGTCCTGGCGCGTGGGCACTACGCCGGGCGCGCATGACCGACCTCGCCGCCCACTCGCCAACCAGGGCTGGCGAACCCGGCCGGGCCGCCAGCGTTGGTCCCGCATGAAGATCGCCTTCCTGCTCGTCGGCGTGCTAGCGGTGCTGGGTAGCGCCGAATCGGCCGCGCTGCCCGCCTTCTCCGAGCACGTCAGCTACCGCACCACGCTGTCGGTGACCAATCCCTACGACCGCGCGATCAAGGTCGAGAGCATCGATTCGACCTGCACCTGCACCGAGCTATCGCTACCCGAGCGGCTGCTGCTCCCGCGCGAGACGGTGGCGATGGCGATGGAGGCCGACAATCGCAACCGCAGTGGTCGGCAGGAATACGGCATCACCCTGTTCCTCAGCGATCCCGCGCTCGAGCCGATCGAGCTGAAGGCGCAGTGGGTGGTCATTCCCGACATCCAGGTCGATCTGATCGCCCCCGGCGCCGACTCGCAGCAGCGCCCGGCCGAGGTGGGCTTCCGCGACGTCTACCGCTACGTCGCCAAGGCCCGGCCCGATGAGCTGCACCGCCTGCGCAAGCGCATCCGATTGAGCTGTCCCGATGGCGCCGCGCCGCCCGGCGGACTCCAGGTGTCAGGGACCGAGTACACCGGCCGGTTGTGGCGCTTCACCGCGACCGTGCAGGCCGACGCCAGCATCCTGGTGGTCGCCGAGGCCCGCGACCCCGAGATGGCCGATCCGCCGCTCGGCCTGCTCGAGGAGCAGGCGGTGATCCTCACCAACCACCCGCACAAGCCGCGCATCGAACTGGTCTTCACCGCCTACATCAACAAGGACGCGGGTCAGACCATCATCGATCCCGGCGCGCTCCGCCCTGGTCCGGACGGCGGCCTGCCCGAGCAGGGTGTGGTCGGTAGCGACAAATAGGGCGGACGGGGGTCGGGTTACGGGGTTCGGGGGTCGGAACGTCGCCGCACGTCGCACGTCGCACGTCGCACGTCGCACGTCGCACGCTCCTGACGACTCCGCCTTGCCCCCACCGCCTCCACCGCTTCAATGCGCGGCCCATGAAGCCGAACGTGCTCGTGCTCCGCGCCGCGGGCACCAATTGCGACGCCGAGACCGCCCATGCCTTCGCCATCGCGGGGGCCGAACCGACCGTGGTGCACGTCAATCGCCTGCGCGAGCGCCCGGCGCTGCTCGCCGAGTACCGCATCCTGGCGATTCCCGGCGGTTTCAGCTACGGCGACGACGTCGCCAGCGGACGGGTCTTCGCCAACGAACTGATGAGCGCCCTGCGCGACGAGCTCCTGCGCTTCGTCGATCGCGGCGGCTTCGCGATCGGCATCTGCAACGGCTTCCAGGTCCTGGTCAAAGCCGGGCTGCTGCCGCGCATCGACGGCAAGGCCGAGCAGCAGGCCACCCTGACCGACAACCTCTCCGGCATCTATTGCGACCGCTGGGTGCGCACGGTCGGCAATCCCAAGCTCTGCCAGTGGATTCCCGACGACCAGGAGATCGAACTGCCGGTGGCGCACGCCGAGGGCCGTTTCGTCGCTCCCGACGCGGTGCTCGACCGCCTCGAGGCCGCCGGCCAGATCGCCCTGCGCTACAGCTCGGGCACCAATCACAACGGCTCGGCCCGCGACATCGCCGGCATCTGCGACCCGACCGGGCGGATCTTCGGTCTGATGCCTCATCCCGAGCGTTTCCTGCGTTGGGAGAACCATCCGCGCTGGACCCGCGAGCCGCGGCGCGAGGAGGGCGACGGGGCCCGCTACTTCCGTCAGGCCGTCCGGCGCGCGTCCGAGGGTTGAGTCAGGCGGAACCGCCCGAGCCCTCCTTGGCACCCCGCCATGCTGCGCTCCGCTATCGTGCCCTGTCCTCGGCCGCGGAGCGACCTGCGGTTGGGCATTGTCGCTGCGCTTGCACCCGGCCGGGGGGCCGGGCGCGCGTGACCGCGCGTGGCTGAGTCCTCACCGCATCCTCACCCGGCATCCGGATAATTGTCGCGCAGCGTTTCCTGGCTAGTCTGCGCCATCCTCTGGAGAGCCCGATGCCCGTTTCCTGCCGCCACCTCGCCCTGATCCCCATGCTCGCGCTCGGCCTGGCCAGCGCCGCCGATGACGTCGCCGCGCCGGTGCTGGGCATCAAGGAGGTCACGCTCAAGGGGCGCAAGGACGCCGACGTGCAGACCCGCGAGCTGTGGTACAGCCGCTTCGACGGCAAGACCTGGGGTCCGTTCCAGAAGCACGGGCTGAGCTTCGCCCGCGACACCCCGATCGTCTGGGCCCCGCCCGAAGGCCGCTGGCGCACCTACGTGCGCGTCATCGAGGTCAACGGCGCGGCGATGGCCGAGCCGACGCCGAGCACCGACGCCAAGCAGTGCACCGAATTCATCATCGACCGCACCGCGCCCAATGGGCAGATCGATTTCCCCACCACCAAGGCCAAGCTGCGCGGCGGCACCAGCTACGGCGTGAAGTGGTCGATCAGCGATCCCAACCTCGCCGAGACCCCGATCACCCTGCAGTGGTCGCGCGGCGGCGACGGCAAGTTCGAGGTCGTGGCCGAGAAGCTCGCCAACACCGGCGCCTACGAGTGGACCACGCCCAAGGACATGACCGTCACCGGCGTGCTGCGCCTGGTCGCGATCGACAAGGCCGGCAACGCCGGCGCCGCCGACGTCACCGGTCTGCTCGTCGATTCGGCCGCGCCCAACGGCCGGGTGGTCGGTCCGGCGATCAGCGCGACGCCCGAGGTGAATCTCCAGCTCGCGGTCACCGACGCCGGCCCCGCTGGCTTGAGCAAGGTCCAGGTGTGGGCCAGCCGCGACGACGGCCAGACCTGGGCCGAGGGCCCGGTCGCCGAGGCGCCGTTCAAGACCGTGGGTTGGAAGGCGCCGGGCGATGGCCGCTTCCGGCTCGCCGTGCTCGCCGTCGACCAGGCCGGCAATCCCAGCCCGACGCCCAAGGGCAAGGCCGAGGGCCAGTTCGCGCTGCTGGTCGACAGCCAGAAGCCGGTGGTCCAGCTGGTCACCGCCAATGGCGTCAGCGAAGCCGAGGGCGGCAAGGTGCGCCAGGCCTTCAAGCCGGGCGATCGCGTGCAGGTCGCCTTCGCGGTCACCGACGTGCAGCTCGCCGAGAATCCGGTGACCATCTCGATCTCGACCGAACCGGGCACCTGGACGGAACTGGCCAGTGCGCAGCCCGCGGACAGCGCCTACCGCTTCGCCATGCCCAGCAAGGC
>JACDEC010000001.1:0-2131 GCA_013816645.1 Planctomycetota bacterium | reverse complement strand
GCAAGGCCTCGCGCCAGGCGCGCATCAAGGTCACCGCAGTGGACGTCGCCGGCAATGTCGGCGAGGTCGTCGCCGCCGAATCCTTCGTCATCGACACCGAGGTCGAGGCCGGCGACACCGGCTTGGAACTCGGGAAGTAGTCGCACGGCAGTCGCGCTGCCGAGCCTTACCGCTGCGCGGGCTTTCCTTGGCAGGGTCGGCGCGGATATTGGTCGGCGAATACCATGCACGTGCGCACGCCGACGGGCTCTCCCGTCGGCGTGCTGACTGAAGGACGCGATGAAGCCTCTCCCGCTCTTGGATTCCCTGCTCTCGCCCGGCGACCTGCGCAAGTTCTCGCCCGAGCAGCTCGCGCAGATCAGCGAGGAGATCCGCTACCGGCTCAAGGAGACGGTCAGCGCGACCGGCGGCCACCTCGCCTCGAACCTCGGCGTGGTCGAATTGACCATCGCCCTGCACCGGGTCTTCGACTTCAGTTCCGATCGCATGCTGTGGGACGTCGGCCACCAAGCCTACGTGCACAAGCTGCTCACCGGCCGCGCGGCGAATTTCTCGACCAACCGCCAGGCCGGCGGCATCTCCGGCTTCCCGGATCCCAAGGAGAGCCTCTACGACATCGCCAAGGTCGGGCACAGCTCGACCGCGATCTCGACCGGCGTGGGCGTCGCCGAGGGCTACCGCAAGCTCGGCCAGAGCCGCAAGACCGTGGTCATGGTCGGCGACGGCGCGCTCACCGGCGGCATGGCCTTCGAGGGCCTGATCAACGCCGGCGAGCTCAAGAGCGATCTGCTGGTGGTGCTCAACGACAACGGCAACTTCATCGACGCGCCGGTCGGGTCGCTGCACACCCACCTCGACCGCATCCGCACCGGACGGCTCTACAACCACCTGCGCCAGCGCCTGGCGCGCATCATCAAGAAGATGCCGTACGGGCAGAACCTCGAGCACATCGCCGAGAACCTCGAGCAGGCCGCGCACAAGTTCATCTCGCCGGGCTACATCTTTGAGGACCTCGGCTTCCGCTACTTCGGTCCGGTCGACGGGCACGACGCCGCCGCCACCGAGCTGATGCTGCGCCGGGTCGCCGAGCTGCACGAACCGGTGCTGCTGCACGTGCTGACCAAGAAGGGCGGGGGCTGGCAGCCGAGCGTCGACGACCCGTTGAAGTACCACGGCCCCAAGGGCTTCGACCTCGACACCGGCTACTTCCATCCCAAGCCGCCCGGCGGCAAGACCTACTCGCAGGTCTTCGCCGATGTCATGCTCGAGCTGATCGCCGCCGATCCCAAGGTGGTCGGCATCACCGCGGCGATGCCCTCGGGCACCGGCCTGCGCGCGGTTGCGCAAAAGCATCCCGACAAGGTCTACGACGTCGGCATCTGCGAGCAGCACAGCTTTGGTTTCGTCGAAGGCCTGGCCTGCGCTGGCATGCGCCCGGTGCTCGCCCACTACTCGACCTTCGCCCAGCGCGGCTTCGACCAGCTCTTCCAGGAGGTCGTGGTCCAGCGCGATCTCGGCGTGGTTGTCACGCTCGACCGCGCTGGCCTGGTCGGCGAGGACGGCGAGACCCACCAGGGCCTCTACGACATCGCCTGGTCGCGCTGCTTCCCCGGGCTGGTGCTGTTGGCGCCCAAGGACGGCGCCGAACTGCGCGCGCAGCTGCTCTGGACGCACCAGGAACGCCAGCTCGCGACCCGCGCGGCCGGCTACCTCATCCGCTATCCCCGCGACGAAGTGCCCGAGGCGACCTGGACGCAGGCGCCGATCGAGCTCGGCAAAGCCGAAGTGCTCATCCGCAGCGACGGCCCGCTGATGATCTGGGCCTATGGAACCATGGTCCACGTGGCGTGGCAGGCGATCGCCGCGCTCGGCGCCGACGCCGCCGGGGTCACGCTGGTCAATGCGCGCTTCGCCAAGCCCTTCGACAGCGCCCTGCTCGGCGAGCTCGCTGCCACCCACACCCGCGTGCTGACCCTCGAGGACCACGCGCTGCACGGCGGCTTCGGCTCGGTGGTCGCCGAGGCGATCGCCGACCTTGGTCTGCCCGTGCGCCTCGAGCGCGGTGGCGTGCGCGATGAACTGGTCGCCCACGCCGGCCGGCCGCAGCAGTTGGCTGATCAGGGACTGGATG
>JACDEC010000215.1 GCA_013816645.1 Planctomycetota bacterium | reverse complement strand
CAGTTCCTCGATCGTGACCGCGGCCTCGTCGCAACGCAGGCACAGCCGCGCGAGTTCGCGCGCGGTCACCCGGTAGCCGGCGATCGGCCCCCACGGGGTCTCCGCCAGTCCTTCGCTCGCCCACGGACGCAGCAGGTGTTCGGCGTGGACCTCGCCGAGGTCGGCGCGCTGCTCGGCCGCGCTGGCGGCGCAGCGCTCGAGCAGTTCGCCCAGCGCAATCACCGGCGGCAGCAGACCGGGGCCGGTCCAGGCATGGATCTGCCTGACCGTCTCGTGGGTGAGCCGCCCATCCGCGGTCACCAGGACCGCGGTCCCCGCCGGTTCGGCGCGCAATCGCCGCCACAGCGCCCGGCTCTTGCCCGCCTGATGCGGACCGGTGATGAGCAGGACGGGCATGCGCCGGTTGTAGTCCGCTCCGCCGGGTTGGTAGTCCGGGTCGGCGGCCTTCTCTGGGAAGACCGCTCGACGCTCAGCCCACCATGCCGTGCGGGTCGATGACGAACTTCTTGGCCGCGCCCTTGTCGAAGTCCTGGTAGCCCTTCGGGGCCTCGTCGAGCGAGATCAGCTGGACGTTCACCGCCTTGGCGATCTGGATCTTGTCGTGCAGGATGGCGTTGGCGAGCTGACGATGGTAGCGCATCACCGGGCACTGGCCGGTGGTGAAGCTGTGGCTCTTGGCCCAGCCCAGACCGATGCGGATGGACAGGCTGCCGACCTGCGCGGCCGGATCGACCGCGCCCGGATCGCCGGTGACGTACAGGCCTGGGATGCCGATCGCGCCACCGGCCTTGCAGATCGTCATCACGTCGTTGAGGACCTGGGCGGGAACTTCCTTGGAGTGGTCGTGGCCGCAGCCGCGCGCTTCGAAGCCGACGCAGTCGACGGCGGCGTCGACTTCGGGTTCCCCGAGGATCTGCTCGATCTGGTCGGCGATCGAACCCTTCTTCACGTCGACGACCTCGCAACCCATCTTCTTGGCCTGCTTGAGGCGGTCGGGATTGAGGTCGCCGACGATCACCACCGCCGCGCCGAGCAGATGGCACGAGGCTGCGCACGCCAGGCCGACCGGACCGGCTCCGGCGACATAGACG
Organism: Planctomycetota bacterium; assembly: GCA_013816645.1. Classification (GTDB taxonomy): domain Bacteria; phylum Planctomycetota; class UBA11346; order UBA11346; family UBA11346; genus JACDEC01. Next base: position 4,750 of record JACDEC010000215.1, on the reverse strand, counting down.
GTGGTGCCGGGACCGACGCCGGCCGAGTAGGCGCCATGGAAGCCGGTCGGGAAGATGTCCGACAGCAAGGTGAGATCGGTGATCTTCTCCATCGCCCGATCCTTGTCGGCGAACTTCAGCAAATTGAAGTCGGCGTAGGGAACCATCACGTACTCGGCCTGGCCGCCGACCCAGCCGCCCATGTCGACGTAGCCGTAGGCGGCACCGGGACGGGCCGGATTGACGGTGAGGCAGATGCCGGTCTTGCCCGCCTTGCAGTTGGCGCAACGCCCACAGGCGATGTTGAAGGGTACGCTGACCAGGTCGCCCTTCTTGATGAACTCGACGTCGCGCCCGCATTCGATCACCTCGCCGGTGATCTCGTGACCGAGCACCAATCCCGACGGTGCGGTGGTGCGGCCACGCACCATGTGCTGATCCGAGCCGCAGATGTTGGTGCATACCACCTTGAGGATCACGCCGTGGTGGCACTTGCGCTTCTGCTCGCGCAATTCCAGCTTGGGAAAATCGATCTTCTCGATCGCCACCTTGCCCGGTCCCTTGTAGACGACGCCGCGGTTGCCGCTCATGGAAGCTCCTGCCTGCTGCTGAGGCCGGGCATCGTGCCGGGCCGGGTTGGGGCGGCGAATATGGGCAGGCATGGCGAGACGGGAAGCTCGGACCCCGACCGCGCCGAGGTGCGCTCACACACCACAGTCGGCTGCCGACCATTGGTCAGTATTCGCCATGCTCCGACCTGCTTGCTGCTTGCCCATCCGATCCAGGCATGGCACATGCACTGCCATGCGCGTGATCCTCTTCCTGATGCTCTCCACCGTGGTCGTCGCCTTCGCGGCGGAGCCCGCGCGCACCGGGCATTTCACCACCACCTTCTCCCAGCGCAGTCCCTGGTCGGCGTGGCCGGAACTCGCCCGTCGCTACGCCTGGGGATCGCCCGACAAGCCGGCGCCGGCCGACACCGTCTACGAGATCGCGAAGGAACCCTTCGACGTGTACGTGCCATCGTCCTACGACGGCACCGTTCCCTACGGTCTCGTGCTATACATCAACTCCGGCAAGGGCGGCAACACCCACCAGTACGCCAGCGTGATGGACCGCCACAAGCTGATCTGGATCGGCGCGGCCAACGTCGAGAACGATCGCGAAGTGCCGATCCGCATCGCCTTGACCCTCGATGGGCTGCACAACATCGCCAGCACCTACGCGATCGACCCGGACCGCGTCTATGTCAGTGGGACCTCGGGGGGCGGGCGCACCGCCAGTCAGATGGGCATCACCTTCGCCGACGTCATCGGCGGCGGCGCCATCTACCTGATCGGCTGCAACGCGCCGAACATGCCCGCCGACAAGGATGCCGCGGCGCGGGTGAAGGCGGTCATGCTCGAGCGTCGCTACGCGTTCATGACCGGCAGCGACGACTTCAACCGCGAAGGCACGATCTCGGTGCACGCGACCTACAAGGGCATGAAGATCCCGCATCTCGAATACTTCGAGACGCCCGGCCTCGGGCATGACAACCCGCCCGTCGACTGGTTCATGCGCGCGGTCGAATTCTGCGACCGCCCACTGGTCGAGCGCGCCGCCGCTGCGCTCGCGCAGGCGACCGCGCTGGAAGCGAAGGGCAAGCTGCTCGATGCGCATGCCGCCTACCGCTACGCCGCGCGCTGCGTGCCCGCGGTCGAGGTAGCCGCCGCAGCTGCGCCGAAACTGGCCGCCATCGCCGCGCGCATCGACGCCGAGGCATCAGCGGACTTCGACAAGCTCCTCGGCCAGAAGCCCACGAGCGAGAAGCTGCGCGCGTTCACCAAGCAATGGAAGGATTTCCCAGTCGCCCGGCGCGCCCGCGAACAGGCCGATGCGCTGGGGGCCGTCGAACTGGAGACCGTGCTCGCCAAGGAGGCCAAGGCCCAGCTCGCCCCGCTGCGCAAGTTCGTCGCCGCGTGGGACGGCTATCCCATCGGCGAGCGCGCCACCGCCGCCCTCGACGGGCACGCCAAGGACGCCTACGCGCCGGTTGATGCGCTGCCCGCCGGCGACAAGCGCGCCAAGGCGCTGCTGAAGTTCGCCGGGGAATGGCGTCCAACCGCCACCGCCACCGCCGCTACGGAATCCGCCGAGCAGGAGCTCGCCGCGCTGCTCGCCAGCATCCTCGCCCTCGACAAGCCCCAGCAACGCGGCCAGAAACTGCAGGGTTTCCTCGCTGCCTGGAAGGGGACTCGGGCCGGGGCGCAGGCCGAGGCCGCGCTCAACGCCTTGATCGCGGAACTCGGAGCAGCGAGCGCGAAGTGACGGGCCGTCGCGCTGGACGCGCTGGGCGCTACGAATGCGCCTTGAAGAATTCCTCGTCGATGAACTTGGTGGTGACCTGCGAGTTCACGAAGCGGATGTCGCGGATCAGCCGCTGGTGGAACGGGATGGTGGTCTTCACGCCCTCGATGATGTACTCGTCGAGCGCCTGATCGAGGAAGCGGATGGCTTCGGCGCGGTCGCGGCCGTGGACGATCAGCTTGGCGATCATCGAATCGTAGTGCGGCGGGATGGTGTAGCCGGCGTAGCAGTGGCTGTCCACGCGCACGCCCTTGCCGGTGGGCGCGACGTACATGGTGATCTTGCCCGGGCTGGGCGCGAAACCGTGCTCCCAATCCTCGGCGTTGATGCGCACCTCGATGGCGTGGCCCTGGGGCTTGATGTCGGCCTGGGTGAACTCGAGCTTCTCGCCGAAGGCGACCTTGATCTGCGCCTGGACCAGATCGATGCCGGTCACCATCTCGGTGACGCAGTGCTCGACCTGGATGCGGGTGTTCATCTCCAGGAAGTAGTAGGCCTTGCGGTCGATATCGTAGATGAACTCGACGGTGCCGGCGTTGAAGTACTTGGCGGTCTTGGCGAGCTTGACCGCGTCGGCGCACATCTTTTCGCGGGTTATCTGGTCGATGACCGGGCTCGGGCTCTCCTCGACCAGCTTCTGGTGGCGCCGCTGGGTCGAGCAGTCGCGTTCGCCGAGCGCGACGACGTTGCCGTGCTGGTCGCCGATGATCTGGATCTCGATGTGGCGCGCGCGCTGGAGGTAGGCTTCGATGATGCAGTCGGCGTTGCCGAACGCAGCTTCCGCTTCGCGCTGGGCGGCGATCAGACCCGAGACCAGGCTGGCGTCGTTGTGCGCGATGCGCATGCCGCGACCACCGCCGCCGGCGGTGGCCTTGATCATCACGGGATAGCCGATCTTGCGCGCGATCGCGATGCCGTCTTCGGGCGACTTCACCACGCCGGGCGAGCCGGGGACGGTGGGCACGCCGGCATCGATCGCCAGGGCCTTGGCCTTGCCCTTGTTGCCGAGCGCGTCCATCGACTGGCTCGACGGCCCGATGAACTGGATATTACAGTCGCGGACCACCTGGGCGAAGTGGCTGTTCTCGCTGAGGAACCCGTAGCCGGGATGGATGGCGTCGACGTCGGCGAGTTCGCCGGCGGCGATGATGTTGTTGATGTTGAGGTAGCTCTGCTTGGCCGCGGGCGGGCCGATGCAGATCGCCACGTCGGCCATGCGCACGGCCAGCGTCTCGCGATCGGCGGTCGAATGGACGACCACCGCCTCGATGCCGAGGCGCCGGCAGGCGCGGATGACGCGGACGGCGATCTCGCCTCGGTTGGCGATCAGGATGCGTTTGAACATCGGATTGGTGGTTCCTGCGCCGCAGGCGCCCAGATGAAGTCTTGAAAAGGGGGCAGCGCCGGCGGCGCGTTCGCTGGGGGAGGCGGCCTGCTGCCGCTCCCCCGGCAAAAGCTTTAGCCCACCAGGAACAGGACCGTTCCGTACTCGACGGCTTGACCGTCCTGGACCAGGACCTTGCGGATGGTGCCTTTGATGCCCGCCTCGGCCTTGATCTCGTTGAAGACCTTCATGGCCTCGATGAGGCAGACCACCTTGCCTTCGTCGATCTGGGCGCCGACGCTGACGAAGTTCGGGGTGTCCGGGTTCGGCTTGAGGTACACGGTGCCCGGGATGGGCGAGATGATCTGCTTGCAGCCCGCGAACTCGTCGACCGCAGGCGCTGCTGCGGCCGGAGCGGCAGGCGCTGCGGCTGCCTGGACGGGCGCGGCGTGATGCTGCACCACCGGGGCGACCGTCACGTCGTGGCCACCCTTGCGCAGCTTGACCTTGAGATCCTCGGACTCGACCTCCATCTCGACGAGATCGTTCTCGCGCATCAGCTTGGTCAGTTCCTTGATGATCTTGATATCCATGCAACCGCTCCGCGGAGGGTGGAAACGTAACGGACAGCGCGACAGCCACTGCCGGGTCGGCACGCAAGGGCTGCGACACTAGAAGGGGCCGGGGTCGAGTCAACCGCACTAGCGATAAGCGCAGGCAGCATCATCACTTGGCGTCGAGTCCGGGGGGCCAGGACGGGAACGATGGTTTGGCAGGGGCCGAGACGACGCTACCGTCCGCGGCTCGGAGCGCAGCCCCCATGGCGACCAAAGTCCTCCTTCCCAAGTTCGGTCAGACCGTCGAGACCAGCGAGATCACCCAATGGCTGGTGGCCGAGGGTGCGGCGGTGAAGAAGGGCCAGGTGCTCTGCGAGATCGCCACCGACAAGAGCACGCTCGAGGTCGAGAGCCAATACGAAGGCACGCTGCTGAAGATCGTGCTGCCGCAGGGCCGCACCGCCCCGGTCGGCTGCGTGATGGCGGTCATCGGTGCGCCGGGCGAAGCGCTGTCCGCGGCGTTCCTCCAGGAGTGCCTGGC
>JACDEC010000214.1 GCA_013816645.1 Planctomycetota bacterium | reverse complement strand
GCCCGAGCTTGCGCCGGCCGGTCGCCGGATCGTGGCCAGCCAACGCGCGCCGCGCCCACAGCGCGGCGGCGCCGCCCAACGCTGCGACTGCGCTAGCAGTGAGCCAGCCGGGCAGCGGTCCACCGTCGAATAACGTGGCCGCCGGGATCCACAGCGACCCGACGCCCGCGACCACCATCACGCCCGCCGAGACGGCCAGCAGGGCCGAGAGCATCGAACGCGAGAAGCGCGGCGTGATGAACACCCCCGCCGCGCCGATGGCAGTGCACACCCAGGTGAGCACCGTCGCGCCCACGGCAAGGGAGATGGGATCGGTCCACATGCAGGACCAGTATCGCCAATCCCGTGCCAGAATGTCAGGGCGCTGCGACCAAGACTGGACGGCGGCGCACCGGCATGCGGGTGCCCCGGCGGCTCCCGCCACCGCTGGCGGGTAGATGTTCACCCAGGCGCAGCTTGCCGTGGCGCGGAGTCACGCTCCGCTGCTGCACCCCCAGGAGCTCCCATGGCCAACATCACCCTCAAAGGCAACGCCATCAAGACGGTCGGTGAACTGCCCGCCCGCGGTAGCCGCGCCCCCGACTTCCGCCTGGTCAAGGGCGACCTCGCCGAGACCACGCTCAAGGACTTCGCCGGCAAGACCCTGGTGCTGAACATCTTCCCCAGCATCGACACCGCGACCTGCGCGATGTCGGTGCGCCAGTTCAACAGCCGCGCCGCCAAGAACCCCAACGCCACGGTCCTGTGCGTCTCGAAGGACCTGCCGTTCGCACTCAAGCGCTTCTGCGCCGCCGAAGGCATCGACCGCGTCGCAGCCGCCAGCGACTTCCGCGACGCGGATTTCGGCAAGCGCTACGGCCTGACCCTCATCGATGGCCCGATCGCCGGCCTGCTCGCCCGCGCAGTGGTGGTGATCGGCGCCGATGGCGTGGTGCGCTACACCCAGCTGGTCGGCGAGATCGCCGACGAGCCCGACTACGACCAGGCGCTGGCCGCGATCTGAGCGCGGGCGACCGCCAGTTGAACGCCTGCCCGCACGACCATGGTAGGCCGTCCACCTGGGAGCTCGCCATGCACGTCGGTCACGCCCTGTTCGCTCTCGCCTGCGCCGCCGCCTTGCCGGGGGCCGATCCGGCGGTGCAGCTGACGTTGCGCCCGCAGTCCATCGAGATCGAGCAGCGGCTCCAGTTCGATGCCCAGGGCAATCGTCAGCACGAGCAGTCGGGCATGAGCCTGCAGCTCAACGCGTTCTACCTGCCCGTGACCGCCAACGTGGTGGCCTACAGCAACCTGCGCTTCAGTGAGATCAAGACCGACGCCGGCGAAACGTTGTCCGGGGAACCCACCGGCACGGGCGTGACGCGCATCGACGAGCAGCGGCGTGCGCGTCGCAACGGACCGGCCTTCAGCATGTACGTCCGGATCGATTCCCCGCCCAAGCAGCCGGCCAAGTCGCTGTCGGTGACGGGTACCATCGATCTCGCGCTCGCCGACGCGGTGGCCAAGACCGCGGAGATCAAACCGATCAAGGATTTCGTCGGCCAGCGCGTGCAGATCGAGGGCGTGCCGGGCGCCGAGGTCACGGTGATCAAGCGCGACGACAGTTCGGTCGAGCTGTCGTTCCCGCGCGAGGTCGACGCGCAGATGGCCGAGGTCACCTTCCTGGACGCCGCTGGCGCCCCGTGCGACACCCACGGCTGGGGCGGCAACAACACCGGCGCGGTGGTGCGGCGGACCTGGCAGGTCAAGGTCCCCGGCGACGGCGCCATCGTCCTGCGCTTCCACCAGGGCCTGAAGTCGGTGACGGTGCCCTTCACGGTGGCCGACATCCCGTTCCCCGGGGCGCCCGAGGCGGCCAAGCCCGCGGCCAAGGTCACCGCGAAGGATGCGCCTGCAGTGGTGCCGGCGACCACGTCCGACTTCTGAACCGGCCCGGGCTGTCTGCGATGCGCTTCACGAAAGTAACTTAGCTAGCCCGAATCCGGGGCCGATGAAGATCCGCAAGCACAGCTCGATCGCCTGCTCACGAGCGTGGGTTGGCGACGGGCCGCCTTGACATCCACGTCAACGGCGCCTTCTGCCGCTGGATCAAGGCGATGCTGCCCGAGTTCGCCTGCGATGTCATCACCACGGTGAAGCTGGACGCCGTCAATGAGATCACGGTGGTGATCAAGGACGTTTACTACGGCTTCGTCACGCTGACGCGCCGACGCTCAATGGGCGTCTCCGGTATCCAGGCTCCTCAGGAAGAGGACCATGTCGCTACGCTGCTTCGCGTCCGCGACGTAGAACGGATGCGGCGCCTGTGGACCGCGAGCCGGATCGAGCAATGCATCCAGCCCCTGCACGGAGCTGTCGTGCAGGAAAACGCTCCGTCGGTCGAGGTCGAGTAGCATCGGCAACGCGTTTCCGCGGATCTCGCCGCGGGTGCTGGCATCGACGACGATCATCTTGTCGTCAAAGGTTCCTGGCGAGTTCTGGATCGCGCTCAGCGGAGCCGTGCGCTGCGCCAGCACTTCTGGCGCGTAGGAGGGGCTGATATCCGACATCGCCACGAGGATCGTGGGCACCGGAACGCTCTGATCGACGTTGTGGCACGAGGTGCAGTCGGATGTGAATCGCTCGCGCCCGCGTTTCGCCGCCGCGGTGTCGACGTGGGCGCCCTTCGGAGCCTGCAGGGCGACCATGTACGCATTCATGTCGAGCAGCTTCGTGCGATCGACCTTGCGCCCGACCGGGCTAGCGACGTCACCGACGGGATGCCCGGACGATGCAGTGACGAATGGGTGGCCAGTGACCTTGGTCTCCGCGAGGATCTTGGCGTAGCCGGCAGCGAGTTCGACTCCGGCCGCACCGCCCATCATCTCGAGGAAGGCACGGCCTTCCGGCGTTACGAGCGTGGTCGGATCGAGGTTGCTGGTGTAGGAGGCATTGCCGATGTTCTCGAGGATCGCGTGTTCTCCGGCGCTGCCGAACGGCGCGGCCAGGTCCTGACGGAACAGCGGGACGTTCACCACCGGATTGCCATGACCGTCCTGCGTGTCGTCGAAGGTGCCCACCGGGTAGAACGCCGGATTGCTGAGGTAGGCGTCAACCTCGGCTTCGTTCGATGCGGGCGTCAGGCCTTTCGGCGCGCGACCGATGGTCTTGCCGCCGAGCTCGAGCTGGAGGTTCGGATAGACCGCGCGCGAGTTCGCAGCGGTCGCCAGCAGCTTGCCCATGTTGAGCGTCAGCGCCGCAGGACCGTCTACGCGACGGCCGATCGAGCCGCCGCCAGGCAGATCGTAGACGGACTTGTCGGTGATCGCGTGGCATATCGTGCAGGAGACGCCGACCTTGTCGCCCTTTGCCAGGTCGATGCGGCCATCGCGGTTGCTGTCCTTGGCGACGATGCCGATCACCGCGTTCGCTTCGATGATCTGCACGGTGGTCTTCACATCGTTCAGGAGCGGGGCCTTGGCCGGGGAGAGATCCGTGGCCAACTCGGCGGCAAGAGCTTTACGCAACGCTGGTGGCAGCATCTCGACGTCGACGCTCAGGCCGATTTTCAGTGCGTCGATCGGCGTCACCTTCGCAGCCAGCACGCCCTCGGGCATGCGCGCGGCATCGGTCCAGAAGCCCTCGTTACCGAAAGTCTCGAAGCGATAGACTTCCTTGCCGGCTGCTGGATTGCCCATCGCGATCGGCTCGGGCTTGGCCTTCGAGATGACGCCATCCTTGCTCGCGTCAGAACCGCTGTCGCAGGAAGTCATCAGCGCCGCGCTGATCGCCAGCATGGACATGCAGAAAGCTTTGCGGTGAAATATGGGCACGGTGGCTCCGGTGTGAGGGCAGGTTGCCAGCATCTGTATGCGCAACGCATGCAGCTCCTACCGCAACCTGCACCTCCATATACGCCCGCCGGTTGGGCGGTTTGCGCAACGGAGGCAGGCGCATGATAAGCCCCGCAGCATCCGATCTTCTTCTCCTGACTCACCGCTGTCATGACCTTGTACGAGCCGGTACCGCCATCAGCTCCCATCGCTGGACGCGTCGCTCGAGTTCGCCCCAGCCGAGGTCGAACGTGGTGGGACAGCCGTGCGGACAGTGCTCCATGACCAAGAACGGCCGGAAGGTCTCGCACCCCTTGCAGGCGGAGCGTTGTGCCAGTCTGGATCCGAAGGCCGCACATCGGCCCCTGGACGCCACGGGTGGTATCGCCATCGCTGTCGGGTACGATCTCGCCAACAGCGGCTGATCAGGGAGGTCTCGGAGATATATGCCAGGATATGCCAGGATATGCCAGGAATCAGCGGAGAGTGCGGTAAAAACCGCACGGATCGATCATCCCATGCGTTTCACCAAGATGCACGGCTGCGGCAACGACTACGTCTATCTCGACGGCTTCGCGGAACGCCTGCCGCCTGACGACGAGCTGCCCGCCTTGGCGCGTGCGCTCAGCGACCGTCACACCGGCATCGGAGCCGATGGCCTGATCCTGGTGCTGCCGTCGACCATCGGCGACGCGCGCATGGTCATGTACAATGCCGACGGCAGCGCGTCCGAGATGTGCGGCAACGGCATCCGCTGCGCGGCGAAACTGGCCTGGGATCACCGACGCGTCGCCACGCACACCCCGCGCATCGAGACTGGTGCGGGCGTGCTGAGCGTGGAACTGCGCTTCGCCGACGAGGCCTGCATCGGTGCGCGCGTCGACATGGGTCGTCCGCGCCTATCACCGGCCGAGGTGCCGGTCGTGCATCCCGGCCCCGGTCCGCTGCTGGAATTGAGCCTGGCCGCCGAGGGCGGCGAGCACCGCCTGCTCGCCGTGGGCATGGGAAATCCGCACGCGGTGTGCTTCGTCGACGATCCCGAGACGTTTGCGGTGCAGGCCATCGGCCGCGCGCTCGAGCGCCACGCAGCCTTCCCTCGCCGCACCAACGTCGAGTTCGTCGCGCGCCTCGCCGACGAAGGCGGCCTGCCCGTGCTGCGTCAACGCACCTGGGAACGCGGCTCCGGCGAGACCCAGGCCTGCGGCACCGGCGCCTGCGCCACGGTGGTCGCCGCGATCCTCGATCGGCGCATCCCCGGCCGCCAGGCGATCGTGCGCCTCAACGGCGGCGACCTGCGCGTCGAGTGGCCGCACGACGCCGCCGCGGTCACGCTCGATGGGCCAGCGGTGACGGTGTTCGCGGGCGAGTATCCCTGGACCGGGACCTAGCAGGATGCTGGCATCCTGCGGGGGCCCGGGGGGCGCAGTCCCCCGAAACAAAGAGTCCGGAGCCTGAGGATTTCGCGGAAAATAGGCGCGCCAGCGCCCCGCGAAACCCGAATGCTACGGTCAGATCCCGCCGAAGCGCCGCTCGCGGCCCTGGAACGCGCGCAACGCGGCGTGCAGATCGCCGGCCGAGAAATCCGGCCACAGGGTCGGCACGCTGACGTATTCGGCGTAGCTGGCTTCCCAGAGCAGGAAGTTGCTGAGGCGGTGCTCGCCCGCGCTGCGGATGACCACGTCGACATCGGGGGCGTGCGGAGCGTAGAGGCGCGCCGCGAGCGCGGCCTCGTCGATCGCGTCGACGGCGATCCGCCCGGCGATGACCTCCGCGGCCAGGCTGCGGCAAGCGTCGACGATCTCGTCGCGACCACCGTAGGATAGGGCCAGGCACAGGGTCATCGCCGCGTTGGCGGCGGTCGCGGCGCGCGTCGCGTCGAGCACCCCGCGCACGCTCGCGGGCAGGCGCTCGAGCCGGCCGATCGCCTCGAGGCGCACGCGGTTCTCCTGCAGGGTCGGCAGCTCGCCGCGCAGGAAGTCGGCGAGCAGGCTCATCAGGAACTCGACCTCGATGCGCGGCCGCGCCCAGTTCTCGCT
>JACDEC010000213.1 GCA_013816645.1 Planctomycetota bacterium | reverse complement strand
AACAACCTCGTCTCCAGATTGATCCACCGCGCCAACGGCATCAGGTCCTTGCTCTACCTGTTCCGCAGGGCCAGGGCCGCCGTCGTCAGACCCCGTCCCGCTGTCTGCGGTCCTGCATGAGACCCCTTAAATTGCCTGTCCTTCCCTTCGTCCCTTCCCTTCGTCCATCCCTTCAGCCGCGGGGCAGGACGCGTCCGGACCAGTCGCGCCCGCTGTCGCCCTCAGCATCCTGCGTGGTCATCAGCAGTTACCATGCTGCGGGTCGGTTGGCTTGCGGCCACGGCCTCCCGATTGCGACCTGGCGGATACGGACCCCGGCAGAAGCCGTCCATCTCACTCGTGGGCGTGTGGCATCCAGCCCATTCGTCCGAGCGCCTACTGACCTGGGCAGGCCCGACCAATCAGTAACTTGGTTACTATGATTAACGCCCCGAACCCGCATCGCCTCACCTTCCCTCTGCACGGCCATCTCGCTGCCTGCCTGGCGACCTGCCTGTTCGCAACGTCGCTTGCGGGCGCAGACTACTACCTGGCGCCCAACGGCAGCGACTCGGCCGCAGGGACGCTCGCCGCGCCGTTCAGATCGCTGACCAAGCTGTCCACGGTGATGGTCGCCGGGGACCATGCCTATCTGCGGGGCGGGACGTACGGACTGAGGCCGGTCATCGAATCGTGGGAATCGCTCGAGCAGCTGAACTACATGAACGGCACCGCCGCCCAGCCGATCGTGATCGAGAATTATCCGGGCGAGAAGCCGGTGTTCGATTACACCGGGTACGCCAACACACGCGGTTTGATCGCGCTGTACATCGTGGGTTCGCACCATCTGCGCCTGAAAGGGATCCGCATCACCAACCTGGCGCAGGTGCCGGACGGCCCGTGTTCCACCGGCCTGGTCGCCGACCAGTCGACGGACAACGTCTTCGAGCATATCGAGATCGATCGCATCGGCGGCTACGGTTTCGCCCTGGGCGCCGGCGCCCACAGGAACCAGTTCATCAACTGCGACGCGCACCACCTCGATGACCGCAACACGGCGGGCGCCAGCGCCTGGCACAACGCCAACGGATTCACCGTCTTCGGCCGCGAGGATGTGACCGGGATCATCTTCGACGGGTGCCGGGCCTGGCTGTGCTCGGATGACGGCTTCGATCTCTTCGGCTGCGACGGATTCGTCACGATCAGGAACTGCTGGGGATTCCGCAACGGCTACCATGAGCAGGCGGATGGAACACTGAGGGCCGTTGGCGATGGCATGGGCTTCAAGCTCGGGCCGATCGATCTCCAGTATCCCGCCGAGCTCAAGCGCGTGATCACCGGCAATCTCGCCTTCGAGAACCTGGTGTGCGGATTCGATGAGAACGGGAATTACACCGGTCAGGGCATCTTCCACATCTACAACAACACTTCGTTCAGGAACGCCTCCTACGGCTTCCGCGCGGCGATGATGTCGGGAGTCGTCCACGATGTCCGGAACAACATCTCCTTCCAGGACCTGGCGCCCTTCTACGGCGCGGAATGGGAAGGCAGCAGCAACAGCTGGAATCTCGGCTTGGATTTGACGACCGCGGATTTCCAGAGCCTCGACCCCACGGGCGTCGACGGCCCGCGCAACCCCGATGGATCCCTGCCCGTCCTGCCGTTCCTGAAGCCGTCCGCCTCGTCGCGCGTGATCGACCGGGGAGCGGACGTCGGCATGCCGTACAGCGGCAGCGCTCCGGAACTCGGCGCGTTCGAATCCACCGCCTCCGTCACGCCTCCCTCCGCCCCCAGCTTCAGCAGGGGCTCGGATCAGACCGTGCTCGAGGATGCCGGCGCGCGCACCGTGGCCGGCTGGGCGACGGCGATCAGCAGCGATCAACCCACCTTCGTGGTGACCGGGAACACCAACCCCGGGCTGTTCAGCGTCGGACCAGCGGTGTCGTCCACGGGCACGTTGACCTACACTCCCGCGGCGAACGCCGCGGGGAGCGCCACCATCACCGTGGTCCTGCGCAACAGCACTGGGGTCTCGAGCTCCAGCCAGTCGTTCATCATCACCGTGACCGCGGTCAACGACGCTCCGTCGTTCATCCGCGGTGCAAACCAGTCGGTGGCCCAGGATGCCGGGACGCAGACCGTCGCGAACTGGGCGACGGAGATGTCTCCGGGCCCCGCCAACGAGGGGAGCCAGACGCTGGCCTTCCGCGTCACCCAGAACAGCAATGCAGGCCTGTTCAGCGCCGCGCCTGCGGTTTCGGCGAACGGCACCCTGACCTACGCCACGGCCGCCGGCACGGCCGGCAATGCGACGGTGACGATGGTGGTCGCCGATACCGGCGGCACCGACAACGGTGGCCTCGACACCAGCGCCGCGCAGTCGTTCACGATCGCCGTGAGCGCGACCACGTCATCGGTCTTCGAGGCCAACGTGAACTTCCAGCCCGCCGACGCACCGGTGGTCGCGGGATGGAGCGTCGATTCGGGCGCCGCGTACGGTGCGCGCGCGGGCGCTTTCACCTACGGTTGGAACACCGCCCTGCGCTTCGACCAGCTCGTCGACCGCGATCTGACCAGCGAGCAGCTGCGCGACACCTTCGCGCGCATGCAGCGCCCGGTGCGCAGGAAGATCACCCGCTACACCTGGGAGATCGCGGTGCCGAATGGGACCTACCAGGTCACCGTGACCTGCGGCGACGCCGCCCGAACCACCGGAACCTACGCGGTCACGGCCGAAGGCCGGACCATCCTCACCGGCTCGCCGACGGCCAGCCAGCGCTGGTTCGAGACCACGAGCACGGTGACGGTCGGCGACGGTCGCCTGAGCATCGGCAACGGCGCAACGGACGGCGGCAACGCCATCGACTGCATCCGCATCGTCACCGCCGCACCGAATGGCAGCGGCTGAGGTTGATCACCCGGCGCAAATGGGCACGGGCAACGTTCCCGCATGCCACTTCATCAGGCAAGGACGACGAAGCGTTGCTTCGGCGACCTGAACCAGCGGTCCGACGCGAGGCATGCCCCCGTCGCACCCCATGAATCGGCAGAATGACGGAGGCGCGGCTGTAAAGGCCTCACGGAATCGTTGCGCGATAAGAAGGAAACGAGGCGATTCGATCGCTCGAACTTGTATACAGCCTTCCAGCGATCTGTTCTGTGGGGCCGCGAAGAAGGTACGGTGAAGATGCCATGAACACGCTCTCCGCCCACTGGATTCGAACTTTTGCATGGAGGGATGAACTGCGCGCGCTGGGCGAAACGACCAACACCCTGGCGAGGTCGACCACGTTCATCCCGGTGCTCATCGCGTTGCTGCTGCTCGACGCGGGATTCGTGGCCATGCACCTGACCCTGCGCTTCGCTGACAGCGGCTCGCTGCTCGGCTCTCTCGTTAGCTCCACGTTGTGGTCCCTGGAGACCGAGGGCGGCTTCGCCGAACGCTATGGCTACGCCAAGAGCGCGCTGATCACCGGAGTTCTGCTGCTCACCGCCATGCGGGCGCGCGTCGCGATGCCAGCGGTGCTGGCGGGGGTGTTCGCGCTCATCCTCGCCGATGACGCGTTCCAGATCCACGAACGGACAGGTTACCTGCTCCAGTGGTACCTGCAGGTGGACACCACGAGCGTCCAGCAGCTCGGAGAGCTCATGGCCTGGGCCGTCCTCGGCGTGGTCGTCCTCGGCGCGCTCGGGATCGGTATGTGGCGCAGCCAGGGCGAGTGGCGACGCCTCGCGGTGATCTACGTCGCGCTGATCGCTGCGCTGTGCTTCTTCGCCATCGTCGTCGATGGTCTGCACAGCTCGTTGAAGCAGGTTCGCGCGATGGGACTGATCGAAGACGGTGGCGAACTCGTCGTCCTGTCGGTCATCGCGGCGGTGACGGCCGCGATTCTGGGGCGCACGCGGCGGGTGGAACAAATGGAGAGGCAACTGAACGTGGCGTGACGTGCGGTCACAGCCGTCCCGCTGTTAGTATTTCGCCACACGCTTTATTGCCGGCATGGGCTGTTCCTCGGCTCGCAGGCCGGCGGCAACGGCCCAGGACGCCATTCCGCCCGACGGAACATCCGCGTGCGCGCATCGACAGGCGAATCGCAGGAATCGGAAGCAGCCGATTGAAGAGGATCCGCTATCCTCGATCCTCGATCCTCGATCCTCGACTGTCGGAGCACGCATGACCAGACCGCTGTTCAACATCTCGGCCGACGAACACGCCGGCGTCCCCAACGTGACCCATCGCCACCTGCCGGCGACGCCGCTGAGCGACGACAGCGTGCGCATCGTCTCGATCGAGACCGCGATACCGACATCGATGGCGCCGCACCTGCTGATGATGCGCATCACCACCGACGCCGGGATCGTCGGCCACGGCGAGACCTTCTTCTGCGCCTCCGCGGCGGCGGCGATGGTCCACGACTACTTCGCCACCCGCCTGCTCGGCGCCGACGCCCTGGCCATCGAATCGCACTGGCGGTTCCTCTACGAACGCCTGGCCAACATCGGCGCGCGTGGTACCGAGCTGCGCGCGCTCTCGGCGGTCGACCTGGCGTTGTGGGACATCCTCGGCCAGGTCTGCGGCAAGCCGATCTACCGGCTGCTCGGCGGACCGGTGCGCGACCGTGTGAAGGTCTACAACAGCTGCGCCAATCCCACCTACAGCATGCCCAAGCAGAACCAGCCGCCGTCGAAGTTCGGCTCGTGGCCGGGCATGGGTTCGATCGGCCAGCCGGGGCCGGTGTCCGACTCCTACAACTACTTCCACAATCCCGTCGAACTGGCCAAGGAGCTGATCGGCCTGGGCTACGAGGCGATGAAGGTCTGGCCGTTCGACTATCCCGCGATCCAGGACGGACCGACCTACATCAGCGCGGGCGACGTGCGCCAGGGCCTGCGCGGGCTCGAGAAGATCCGCGAAGCGGTGGGCATGGACATCGAGGTGATGATCGACGGCCACATGCACTTCGGCCTGCCCGCCGCGCTGCGCATCGCCGACGCCCTGCGCCCGCTCAAGCCGCTGTGGCTCGAGGACGTGCTCAAGACCGACAACCTCGACACCCTCGCCGACTTCCGCCGCCAGAGCGGCATGCCGATCTCGGTGAGCGAGAGCGTGCTGACCACCGCTGATTTCGCCGCGGTGCTCGAGAAGCGCGCCGCCGACTACATCATGGTCGACCCCACCTGGGTCGGCGGCATCTCGCCGAGCGTGCGCATGGGCCACCTCGCCGGCACCTACAACCTGCCGGTGAGCATGCACGACGCGACCGGGCCGTTGACCATGCTCTCGGGCCTGCACGTGCTCGCGGCGATGCCCAACGCGCTCTACCAGGAGACCGTGCGCGCCCAGATCCGCGGCGTCTACCGCGACATCATCGACCTCGACGTCAAGATCGCCGACGGCGCCATCGCGCTGCCGCGCGGCGCCGGCCTGGGCACCAAGGTCAATCCCGACATCTTCAAGCCCGACGCGCCGGGGTACCGCAAGAGCTCGGTCTGATGGGGCGCCGCCCGCGCGTCGGCATCGTCTCGCTGGTCCACGAATCCAACACCTGGCTGAGCGCGCCGACCGGCATCGAGCGCTTCCGGGAATTCGAGCTGCAGATCGGCGAGGAGATCCGCGCCGTCCAGGCCGGGTCGTTCACCGAGATCGCCGGCTTCCTCGCCGGCCTGGAACGCCACGGCATCGACGCCGTTCCGATCTTCCATGCCGGCGCGTTGCCCTCGGGGCCGATCACCCGAGATGCCTGCGATGCGTTGATGGACCTGCTGTTCGCCGAACTGGCCAAGGCCGGCGAGCTCGACGGGGTCCTCGCCGCACCGCACGGCGCCGGCGTCGGGGTCGGCGACGACTACCGCGATTTCGACGGCCTGTGGTTGACCAGGCTGCGCCAGGCGG
>JACDEC010000212.1 GCA_013816645.1 Planctomycetota bacterium | reverse complement strand
GCGCGCCTTGCATCCGACCACCGGGGCCGGCGACATCTGAAAGACATTTCTTATACAGGACACTAGCGACTCTGCCACGATGTCGCCACGGACATCGCCGCGCAGGCTCTACTCCGCCTCGGCGTCCTTGTCCTGCGCACCTTCGGCGGGCGCGAACCCGTTCTTCACCGCCCAGGCCCGCCACGCCGCGATCTCGCTGGCGCGCTGCTCCTCGCTGCCAGCGGCATCGTAGGGCAGCGCCTGCTGGGTGATGACCTTGAGCACGTCGCCGCTGCGCCGCCGCACCAGGCGATTGCCGTGCGCGAGACCGTCGAGCAGCGCCGGGACGGCGGCCTTGCCCTTGCCGCGCAACGTGCCCTGGGCCAGCGAGGCCACCGCGCCATCGACGCTCGCCAGCTGCTCGACCAGTTCGACGCTCTGATCTTTGGGCGCTTCGGCCGGCTGGCCGGGCGCGACGGTCTTGTTGTCCTCGATCCAGGTGAAGCGGAACTGCTCGTCCTTCCACCATTTCTCGATCTGCTCGGCGCGCTTCTTCTTCTCCTCGGCCGAACCCGCGGGGTCGTACGACCAGGTCTGCCCGGTGATGCGCCGGATGACGTCGATCGCCTCGTTGCAGACCGTGCGGTCCTCGACCTTGAGCAGCTTTATCAGCACCGGGACGATCGCCTTGTCGCGGTAGTCGTAGAGCGCCTTGGCCGCCTCGACCGCGATGCGCGGGTCCGAGCTGTTGAGCTGCTCGTGGTAGATCTGGCGATCGTCGACGTTGTGGTTGAGGTCCCACCACGACTGCGCGCGGGCGGCGGTGATGTCCTTCTCCGGCAACAGGGTGACCGCCGCGATTCCGGCGGTGGCGTTGCTCTGCACATCGCTGCTGGAATGCCCGAGCAGCTGGATCAGGCGCGGCACCACCCGGCGATCCTTGACCATGCCCGCCGAGAAGGCGAAGGACGAGAGGTCTTCGACGTCTTCGACGCGCGCGCTGGCCTTGACCAGGGCGGGCAGCAGCTTCTTGGCCTCGGCGGTCCGACCCTGCTTGAGCAGTTCGCTCAGGAACATCGAGGCGCCGTAGAGATCGCCGAAGTCGGGGCGCAGCAGCGCGGCACTCAGTCGCGGCACCGCAACCGGCTGGTGCTCCTCCATCGCCAGGGTGGCGATCGAGACGTCCATGTCGCGGCTGTCGTTGTCGACGCGCGGCATGCGCTCGATGTAGGTGTCGATGAAGGTGGCGTGCGGCTGGGGATCCTTGGGCGGGGTGAGGTCCCAGGCGACCTCGTCCGCCGACGGACCGCGGCCCGAGGCCTTGCGGCCGCTGGCATCGGTCGCGCCTGCGGCTGGCGCAGCGGCGCCGCCTCCAGCCATTTTTTCCGATACCCAGCGGTCGCCGACCCGCACCTGCCCGAGCGCGGTGCGCGCCCCGTCGTGATCGCGGGACAGCTTGATGACCTCGCTGTAGTAGCGGCGCGCCTTGGTCGGCAGGTTGTTCTCGGCGCACCACTGCGCGAGTTCGAACACGGCGTCGGCATCGGCCAGGTTGGTCTTGGCCAAGCGCTGATCGAAGCTCTCCGCCGAAGCCACCGCGCCGGCAGCCAGGGCCAGGGCGAGCACGAGGTGACCGAGTCGATGCATGGAGCCTCCGCGGCGCCGAGGCGCCAACACTGTACGTATGGTCGGCGTGCCCCGGCGTTGCGCGGGCGCGGCCGAGGCCGGCCACCGCGTGTGAACCGGACCCGTGTGAGCCGCTGGCGTTGTGTCAGTACCAGGGGTTTATGGGTTTGAGTCCCTGGCACTTCGCCGTACGGTCCCGGCCAGCACCCCCTGCCCGCCGGTGCGGCCGTTCCCGGCCGCTGAACCGTTGCGCGGTCGCTTCCCGGAGTCGTCAACGCCCATGCCCATTCCCTACGTCATCGAGAAGGATTCCCGCGGCGAGCGCAGCTACGACATCTATAGCAGGCTGCTCAAGGACCGCATCATCTTCATCGGTGAGGACATCGACGACTTCGTGTCCAACGTGGTCGTCGCCCAGATGCTTTTCCTGCAGAGCACCAAGCGCGATCAGGACATCACCCTCTACATCAATAGTCGCGGCGGGATGGTCAGCGCCGGCTTTGCCATCTACGACACGATGGAGATCCTGACCTGCGATGTGCAGACCGTGTGCATCGGCCAGGCCGCGAGCATGGCCGCCTTCCTGCTCGCCGCCGGCAAAAAGGGCAAGCGCTTCGCTCTGCCGCACAGCCGCATCATGATCCACCAGCCGAGCAGCGGCACCCAGGGCCAGGCCTCGGACATCGAGATCCAGGCGCGCGAACTGCTGCGCATGAAGAACGAGCTCAACCGCATCCTCGCCGACAAGACCGGCAAGCCCTACGAGAAGGTCGCCCGCGACTGCGAGCGCGACTACTACATGAGCGCCCAGGAGGCCTGCGACTACGGCATCATCGACAAGGTGATCACCAAGCCGGTCAGCGGCACGACCTGATCCGGCTGCACGGCATGCAGCAGGCCCAGGCATACGCCGATGGCCTGCCCATGCTGCACCGGTAGGATGCCCCCACCACTCGAGCAGGCATGGCGACCAAGACCAAATCACGCGACAACGACTCGAAGTCCGACAACTGCAGCTTTTGCGGTCGCAGCGGAGCTCAGGTCGAACGTCTCATCGCCGGCCCGCCCGGGATCTTCATCTGCAACGAGTGCGTCGACGTCTGCGCGACCCTGCTGCGCGACCACAACAAGCGCCGTCAGGGCACCGACCATCCGCGGCTCGGCAAGATCCTGACCCCGACCCAGATCAAGGCCCATCTCGACGAATACATCATCGGCCAGGAGCAGACCAAGCGCACCATCTCGGTCGCGGTCTACAACCACTACAAGCGGCTGCGCCACAAGCAGGAAGGCCGCGACGTCGAGCTCGAGAAGTCGAACATCCTGCTGCTGGGACCCACCGGCTGCGGCAAGACCGCGATCGCCCGCGCCCTGGCCAAGCTGCTCAACGTGCCCTTCGCGATCGGCGACGCGACCACCCTGACCGAGGCCGGCTACGTCGGCGAGGACGTCGAGAACCTGGTGCTGCGCCTGCTGCAGAGCGCCGATTTCGACATCCCGCGCACCGAGATGGGCATCGTCTACATCGACGAGATCGACAAGATCGCCCGCACCTCGGGCAACGTCTCGATCACCCGCGACGTCTCGGGCGAGGGCGTGCAGCAGGCGCTGCTCAAGCTGGTCGAAGGCACGGTCGCCAACGTCCCGCCAGGCGGCGGGCGCAAGCACCCCGAGCAGAAGTACATCCAGGTCAACACCGAGAACGTGCTGTTCATCTGCGGCGGCGCCTTCGGCGGCCTCAACGAGATCATCGGCCGCCGGCTCGGCGACAAGGTCGTCGGCTTCAAGACCGGCGAGCACAAGACGGTCAACGACATCGACGAGGACCAGCTGCTGAGCATGGTCATCCCCGAGGACTTGGTGAACTTCGGCATGATCCCCGAATTCATCGGCCGCCTGCCCGTGGTCTCGGCGCTCTCGCCGCTGAGCGAAGACGCGCTGATGAACATCCTGACCAAGCCCAAGAACGCCTTGGTCAAGCAGTACCAGACGCTGTTCAGCATGGACGGCGCCGAGCTCAGCTTCACCGAGGACGCCCTGCGCGCCGTCGCCCACCGCGCCATCGAACGCAAGACCGGCGCGCGCGCGCTGCGCTCGATCCTCGAAGAGGTCATGCTCGAGATCATGTTCGAGCTGCCGCAGCGCGTCGCCTTCCAGAAGCACTACGTGGTCACCGCCGACGTCGTCGAAGGTCGCGAGTCGATCTTCACGGCGAGCGCGAAGAAGCCGGAAGACAAAGAAACCGCCTAGCCGCCTCCGCTGCCGCATCCGCTCTCGGGCGCGGATTGACTCGCAGATGTGCCAAGGGGCGTCAGCCATGCCCGAGAGCGGCGCGGCTTCTCCGACTTTTCGCGGCGGGACTAAGCGCTATCGTCCGGCGATGACCGACACCGCCGCACTCGAAGAACAACTCGCCGACCCCCTGCTCGACCGCCGTCTCGCCGCCCTCGGCGAACTGGCGCGCAGCGCCCCGAAGGCCCGGCGCGGCACCAACCTGCACGTCCACAGCAATCACAGCTTCGGGGTGTTCCGCTCGCCCAGCGAAGCCGCGTGGAACGCCGCCAAGGCCGGGGTTGAGGCTTTCGGGCTCAACGACTTCTTCACCGTCGCCGGCCACGACGAGGGCCAGCGCGCCGCGCGCATCCTGGCGCTGCCCACGGTCACCTGCCTGGAATGCATCGCCCTCGACGCGACCACCGCCGCGGCGGGCACCCTGATCAACGACCCGGCCAATCCCGGCAAGGTCTACCTGTGCGGCAAGGCCGTGACCAATCCCGGCGACGCCGGCGCCAACCGCCGGCTCGCCGAGCTGCGCGGCCATCAGGAGCGGCGCAACCGCGCGCTGATCGCCAAGGTCGACGAGCGCTTCCGCGCGCTGATCGACCGCGCGGGCCCGCTGTGGGACGACGTCGCCGTCCAGACGCCGGCCGGCAACACCACCGAACGCCACGTCGCCCGCGCGGTGGTGCGCCGACTCCAGGTGTTGGCTGATGAGCACGTCGGCACCTTCGACCAGCTCTTCGCGACGGTGGTCGGCGTGGCGCCCAAGCCGCTCGACGCCGATCGCCAGAACCAGGTGCGCGCCGAGTTGCTCAAGGCCGGCAAGTCGTGCTACGCGCCCGAGGACCCCGCAGCCTTCCCCGACGTCGCCGGGCTGCGCACGATCTTCCTCGGCCTGGGCGCCATCCCGGTCTATCCCGTGCTCGGCAACCCGATCACCGGCGGCGAAAGCGATATCCCGGCGCTGTTCGCGCGCATCGCGTCGTGGGGCTTCCACGCCGTCGAGCTGATCCCCGCGCGCAACACCGACGACCGCGTCGCCGCGGTGCTCGGCGAGTGCCAACGCAGGGGCTGGCCGGTCTGCGACGGAACCGAGCACAACACCCCGGCGATGGAGCCGATGCTGACCAAGTGGGGCATGGACGAGCGCTTCCGCCCGCAGTTCCGCGAGGGCGCCCTGGTCCTGCTCGGACACCAGGCGCTGCGCGCGCGCGGCGAGCCCGGTTATATCGACGCCAACGGCGCTCCGGCCGCCGACGGCTATCGCAGGTGCCTCGCTGAGGGTGAGCGGGCGGTGCTCGCCGTCGCCAAGGCGTGAGTCCGGACCTGCCGGGCCCCTGGGCAGGATCTGGACAGCCTGTCACCCCCAGCGACAGCTCTGGCGGCAACGCAGGTGAACGCCGGGCCGGATCCGGCGTATATCCGGGTACCATGCGTCACGAACAGCGTTTCACCGTCGAGTACCGTTTCGACCTGCGCTTCACCCGCGACGTCTTCGCGCCCGAGAACGACTGCCTTTTGGAGGTCTTGCGCCCGGTATCCGAGAGCCGCCCGGCCCGCGCCCTGGTCTTCATCGACGACGGCTGCCTGCGCCAGGACCCGTCCCTGGTCGGCCGCATCCACCGCTGGTTCGCGACCCATGATCCGCGCTTGGTCCAGCTCGCCGCGGCCCCCGAACCGGTGACCGGCGGCGAGACGGTGAAGGGCGACCTCGCCATCGTCGAGCGCATCGGCCGGCTGGCCTACGACCTCGGCATCTGCCGCCACAGCTACGTCATCGTCATCGGCGGCGGCGCGGTGCTCGACGCCGTCGGCTTCGCCGCGTCGCTGATCCACCGCGGGCTGCGCCAGGTGCGCATCCCGACCACCGTGCTCGCCCAGTGCGACGCCGGCCTGGGCGTCAAGAACGGCATCAACCACTTCGGCGCCAAGAATTTCCTCGGCACCTTCACGCCGCCCGACGCGATCATCAATGACGCGGCCTTCCTG
>JACDEC010000211.1 GCA_013816645.1 Planctomycetota bacterium | reverse complement strand
CGAGGTCCACGCGGCCATCGCCCGCCAGGATGCCGGCCTGTTTCCCGGCGCCTTCTGCAAGATCATCGCCGACGAACTCACCGGCGACCCGGCTTGGTGCCTGGCGATGCACGCCGACGGCGCCGGCACCAAATCGGCCCTCGCCTACCTCGCCTGGCGCGAGGGATTCGGGGACGCGGTCTGGTCGGGGATCGCCCAGGACAGCCTGGTCATGAACGTCGACGACCTCGGCTGCGTCGGCGCGCTCGGACCTTTCCTGGTCTCGAACACCATCGGCCGGAACGCCAAGCGCGTGCCCGGCCAGGTCATCGCCGCGATCGTCGAGGGCTACCAGCGCGTCTGCGGCCTGCTCACCGACCAGGGCATCCCCTGCCGCATGACCGGCGGCGAGACCGCCGACCTCGGCGACCTCGTGCGCACCCTGGTCGTCGACAGCACGGTCATGGCGCGCCTGCGCCGCGACCAGGTCATCGACGCCGGCAGCATCGTGCCGGGCGACGTCATCGTCGGCTTCAGCTCGACCGGCCAGGCGGCCTGGGAGGACGTGCCCAATGCCGGCATGGGCTCCAATGGACTGACCAGCGCGCGCCATGAAGCGCTCGGCGCCGACTACCGCGCGCGCTTTCCCGAGACCTACGCCCCCGAAGTCGACGCGTCGCTGGTGTACTGCGGCCGCCACCGACTCCAGGACCCGCTGCCCGGCGACCCGCGCTTCACCGTCGGCTCGGCGCTGCTCTCGCCGACCCGGACGTATCTGCCGCTGATCCGCCGCCTGCTCGCCGCCGTGCCATTGGTCGACCTGCACGGCCTGATCCACTGCTCGGGCGGCGGCCAATCCAAGATCGTCAAGTTCGGCGGACTGGGCCGCGCCACCGGCCTGCGCTACGTGAAGGACGCGCTGTTCCCGGTGCCTCCGCTCTTCGCGATGCTCAAGGAAGCCACCGGCCAGTCGTGGGCCGAGATGCACTCGGTCTACAACATGGGCCACCGCCTCGAAGCCGTGCTCCCCGAACGCCAGGTCGCCACCTGCCTGGCGGTCGCCCGCGACTGCCGCATCGACGCGCAGGTCGTCGGCCGGGTCGAGGACCGCGGCCAACCCGGCAACGAGGTCCTGGTGCGCACAGCGCACGGCGAGTTCGCGTACCGGTAGGCGCCGGAGCTTTCCGGAAGTGCTAGACGCTTCTTCGAAGGCGAAAAGCCGCACGCGCCCGGTATTACCCAGGCGCCCTAATCTGCTGGGGAAAAGCCCCCGAAGGGGGCGAAAGACAGTAGCCCAGGGCGTAAGCCCTGGGACCATAGGATAATTCAAGGAACAAGCCCCCGAAGGGGGCGACACTACGATCCTCCATGCCCGCCTCGTACACCGCACTGTGGTACCATCTCGTCTTCGCGACGAAGCAGCGCCAACCCTTGCTGACGGCAGCGATCCGCCAACGCGTGCACGAGTACATGGCCGGCATCGTCGAACTCCAGGGCGGAACTCCACGCGCCATCGGCGGCATCGAAGACCACGTGCATCTCCTGCTCAGCGTGCGCCAAGATCAGACGATCGCCGATATCGCGCGCCTCATCAAGGCGAACAGCTCGAAATGGGTGAACCAGCAATGGCCCAAGCTCGCCTTCTCGTGGCAGACGGGATACTCGGCCTTCACAGTGAGCGTGTCACAGAAAGTTCGAGTTCAGCGCTACATCGAAAACCAACAGGAACACCATCGCTCGCAGGATTACGGTGAAGAACTTCGCGAAATGCTCAGGCGACATGTTGTGCCTTTTTCCGAGGACCACCTCATCGCATGAGCCGATCCTGTGTCGCCCACTTCGGGGGCTCGCTCTTTTCTATTCGCCTGTCCCAGGGCTTACGCCCTGGGCTACGGTCTGTCGCCCCCTTCGGGGGCTTATCGCCAGCGTCGTCCATGTACGGGTTTTTGTTCAGGGGTGCTTGGTCTGAAAATGTCGGCGCGGCATCGAGCGCGCGAGACTTGCCATGACCGCGCCCATCGTGGTCATCTGCTGCGTCGGCTTGACGTCCGCGCATCTCGGCAGCGATACGCCAAACCTCACGCGGCTGGCGGACGCAGGCTTCACGGCGCCGCTCGCCGGGGTGCTGCCGGCGGTGACCACCACGGCGCAGACCACCATGATCACCGGGGTGCTGCCGCGCGAGCACGGCATCGTCGCCAACGGCTGGTACTTCCGCGAGATCGGCGAGGTGTGGCTGTGGCGTCAGAGTCAGAAGCTGGTCCAGGCGCCGTCGTGCTGGGAGATCGCGCGGCGCAGTCGGCCGGGGCTGAAGGTGCTCAAGCACTTCTGGTGGTACGCGATGAACACCGACGTCGACGCGACGGTGACGCCGCGGCCGGTGTACCATCACGACGGCCGCAAGAGTCCCGATATCTACGCATCGCCGACGACGCTGAAGGATGAGCTGAGCGCGCGGCATGGCGCGTTCCCCCTCTTCAATTTTTGGGGCCCGATGGCCTCGATCGCCAGCACGCGCTGGATCGCCGAGAGCTTCGCCACCGCCTTCGATGCTTCCCGACCAGACCTGGCGTGGTGCTACCTGCCGCACCTCGACTACGACCTCCAGCGCTACGGGCCGCGCGGGCCGCACCTCGCGGCCAACCTGCGCGCACTCGACACCGAGGCGGGCAAGGTCATCGCCCATGCCCAGGCGCGCGGCGCGACCGTGGTGGTGGTCAGCGAGTACGGCATCGAGCCCGTCGACCGCGCGGTCGAGATCAACCGCGTGCTGCGCCGGGCCGGGTTGCTGGTCCCGGTCCGCAACGCTGCCGGCGAGCTGATCGACACCGGCGCAAGCCGAGCCTTCGCGGTGTGCGATCACCAGCTCGCCCACATCTACTGCCGCGACGACGCGGCGACCGCGGCGGCCGCCGCCGCGCTCCGTGGCGTCGAGGGCATCGAGCGGGTCTACGCCGGCGGCGAGCGGGCGACGATCGGACTCGATCATCCCCGCTCCGGCGAGCTGATCGCGCTGGCCACGCCGGGCGCGTGGTTCGCCTACGACTACTGGCTCGACGACGACGCCCGTCCCGATTTCGCACGCTGCGTCGAGATCCACAAGAAGCCGGGCTACGACCCGCGCGAACTGCTCTTCGATCCGCGCGGCGGCAAGCTGCGCGCCGCCAAGGCGCTGCTGCGCAAGAAGCTCGGGCTGCGCTACCTGCTCGATCCCATCCCGCTCGCCACCGCGCTGGTCAAGGGCAGCCACGGACGCGCGCCAGCGCGGGCTCAGGACGGCGCCATCATCATCGCCTCGGACCGCTCGTGGGCGCGCGATCGCTGGTCGATGCTCGATATCGCTCCGGCGATCGTCCGCGCCCTGGGCAGTTGACGACTCAGTCGCGCAGGGCCTCGCGCACGAAGGCCACGTCCTCTGCGCTCAGCGGCCGACCGTCGGCGGCCAGGCTGGCCTCGACCTGGCGCAGGTTGCGGAATCCGGGGATGGCGCAGGCCACCACCGGCTCGTGCAGCAGGTACTGCAGGGCGACGCGAGCCAGGTCGGGGATGCCCGGGCCGAAACGGGATTTCAGGCGCTCGATGCGCGGCGCGAGCTTGGCCAGCTCCTCGCCAGAAAATGCGCCGCTGCCGCGCCGGTGGTCGCCGGGTTCGAAGCTCGGCGGGGTCTTGGCGTCGTACTTGCCGAGCAGCCGGCCCTGGGCGAGCGGGCTGAAGGCGACGAACGACATGCCGCGCGCTTCCATCAGGCGCCGCACCGGGCTGCCCGCGCGGATGAACTGGTCGTCGAGCGCGTGCGCCCACGACTGCAGCACCGTCGGCTTGACGATCGGCGCCAGGCGCAGGAAGTGCTCCTCGGCGTAGGCCGACAATCCGATCAGGCGTATCTTGCCCTCGTCGCGCAGGCGTTCGACCATCGCCACCGCCTCGGCGAGGTAGCGGTCGTCGGGACCGAAGTCGCCGTGGTGGAAGTAGAAGATGTCGACACGCTCGCGCTTGAGGTTGCGCAGCGACTGCTCGCACTGGTGGCGGATGTGCAGCGCTTCGTAGGCGTGCTCGGCGGTGCCGCGGAAGTGGCCGACCTTGGTGGCGATGACCACCTCGCGCGAACGCGCGCCGAGCGCCTTGGCGAGCAGCCGCTCGGCCCGGCCGTTGCCGTAGACGTCGGCGTTGTCGAAGTGGTTGACGCCGTGGTCGATGGCGGCGTTGATCGCGCGGATCGCCTCGGCTTCGTCGACGTCGGCCCAACCGTTGGCGTGGCCATCGACCCAGTTGAGCCCGCCCAGCGTCCAGCAGCCGAGGCTGATTTCCGAGACCTGGACATCGGACGTGCCGAGACGGCGATAGCGCATGGGTACTCCCGCAGCGGTCTACCGACCCGCCGCGCCGCGCCAACCGCAAGCCCGCGACCGGCAGCCCGGGGCGCGGGACGGCGCCGGTCGCGTCGATCAGGCCTTGGCGGCGGCGACCTTGTTGCGGGCGACCGCGCCGACCAGCACCAGCTCGGCGCACTGGATGGCGTTGAGCGCCGCGCCCTTGAGCAGCTGGTCGCCGACCACCCACACGTCGAGGGTGTTGGGCAGGGTCAGATCCTGGCGGACGCGACCGACGAAAACGTCGTCCTCGCCGGCGGCGTCGATGGGCATCGGCCAGCGGTTCCTGGCCCGGTCCTCGAGCACGGTGACGCCGGGCGCCTTGCGCAGCAGTTCGTAGGCGCGGGCCACCGGCATCGGCGCGGCGAATTCGATGTTGAGCGCTTCGGCGTGGGTGCGCAGCACCGGCACGCGCACGCAGGTCGCGGTGATCCGCACCGACGGATCGGCCATGATCTTCACCGACTCGCGCGCCATCTTGAGCTCTTCCTCGCAGTAGCCGTTGTCGGTCATCGGCGAGTTGTGCGGGAAGAGGTTGAAGGCGTAGGGATGCGGCAGCGCCTTGGGCGTGAACGGCTTGCCGTCGAGCCAGGCGCGGGTGCTGTCCTGCAGTTCCTCCATCGCGGCGTGCCCGGCGCCGGACGCGGCCTGGTAGGTCGCGGCGACCACCCGTCGGATCGGCACCGCGCGGTGCAGCGGGTAGAGCGCGAGCAGGGCGATGATCGTCGTGCAGTTGGGATTGGCGATGACGCCCTTGTGCGCCTTGGCCGCATCGGGATTCACCTCGGGCACCACCAACGGGACCTCGGGATCCATGCGGAACGCCGAGGAGTTGTCGACCATCAGGCAGCCGGCCTTCACGCAGCTGTCGCGGTAGTCACGCGAAACCTTGCCGCTGGCGCTGAACAGCGCGAGGTGCTGGCTCTTGAAGGAATCGTGGGTCAGTTCCTGGACGACGTGGTCCTTGCCGCGGAACTGCAGGGTCGTGCCGGCGCTGCGCTTGGAGGCCAGCAGCAGGAGTTTGTCGACCGGGAAGTTCCGGCGCTCGAGCACCTTGATGAACTCGACGCCGACCGCGCCGGTGGCGCCGACGATGCATACGTTGAAGCCCATGTGCCGCCCTCCTGCTGAAGGGCGGTCATGCTGGATCCACCGCTGCCAAGGCAAGCCCCGATGGCGGTCAGCCCGCGTCCTAAATGGATGGTTGGTTCGTCGAAGGTGCCTCGCCGAAGCCGGGCCCGCTGGCGACCAGGTCGGGCTGGTCGACGGCGCGCACCGTGAAACGGAAGGTGGTCCCGCGACCGAGTTCCGACTCGACCCAGATGCGGCCGCCCCACCCCTCGACGATCTTCTTGCAGATCGCCAGCCCGACGCCGGTCCCGGGGAACTCGTTGCGGGCGTGCAGGCGCTGGAAGACCTCGAAGATCCGCTCGTGGTAGGCCGGCGCGATGCCGATGCCGTTGTCGGCGACCGTGAAAACCCAGGCGTGCCCGTCCCGCTCGGCCGCGAGTCGAACCCGTGGCGCTTCGCCGCCGCGGAACTTGATCGCGTTGCCGATCA